>DASRNL010000174.1:0-8764 GCA_035647415.1 Sphaerochaeta sp.
TGATAATCTCTCCACGGAAGAGGTGGGCGATATTGGCAAGGGTCTCATCCTCGGTTGCCGCTTCGCTCTGCTGTTCAGCGTGGTCGTTCTCAGGTGCGGTAAATCGGAGTGGACCCCGGTAGCCGGTGATCTCCTCGATTAGACTCTTAAAGCGCTCCTGCTCCTCCTGGGCTCGCTCGCGGCAGAAGGGGGTGGAGAAGTGCAGGGTGAGCACCCCATCGCTGTTCTCGATCTCTTGGATCGATTGAGCGACTTGGCTGAGCAGCGGAGCGTTGCCAAGCTTCGCCACCAAGTGCGGGAGGTCTCGCTTCTCAAAGGTGCGTGCGACGGGCTCCTGCTTCATCGGCTCTTCAGCCGCTACCGGTTGCGCAGGGGCGACAGTATCTTGGACCACCTCCTGTTGCGGCTCTGCAGAAGGGGAGGCAGGGGCTGCTTCTTCAGCCATTACAGCCTGAGCTGGTGGCGCTTGTGCTGTTGGGGCCTCGACAGGCTTTGGTGCTTCTGGTTTTGGGCTCTCTTTGGGAGTCGGCTGTTGCGGTACTGCTGGCTGCGGTGGTGGTTCTTCTGTAGCTGCAGGGGCACTCGCTGGGAGCGCAGCGGGGATCTCACCGCTGAAGATTCCGCTCTTCAACGCCTCTAGGCGACGCACCAAGGCGGTGGGGCTCTCCAAGCTCTGTAAGGTTGCCAAGCGGGAGAGGGCGAGCTCCAGCTCAAAGCGCGGAGCGAGTGAGTAGCGGATATCCCGATAGAGATCTAAGAAGAGAGTAAGTGCCGCTTCCACCTGCTCGGTGGTGTAGGCGTCTCGGATAGTGCGAGGGATTTGCTCAGTTTTCATCCCGAGCACCGCCTCATCGCGCACCCCCGCCTTGATCAAGAGCAACGAGCGGAAGAAGTGGGTAAAGTCCTTGATGCACTGCTCCACTGAGACACCGGCTTGTAGCAGCTGCTCGACAGTCGCTAGCGCACTGACTCGCTCTCCTTTAGCGAGGAAGGAGATGGTAGCGACGATCTGTTCAAGTCCGACTAAGCCGAGCTTCTCGGAGATCTGCTCCATCGTAATCTGCCCTTGGCTGAAGGCGACCACCTGGTCGAAGAGGGTATAGGCATCGCGCATCGAGCCGGTGGACTCTTTGGCGATCCAGAAGAGGGCATCATCCTCAGCTTCGACCCCCATCTCCTTGCTGGCGATGGCGAGGCTCTCTTTGATGAGAGCGAGATCGATGAGCTGGAAGTGGAACTGCTGACAGCGGCTGCGGATCGTTGCAGGTACTTTCTGCAGCTCGGTGGTAGCGAAGATAAAGATCACATAGGGAGGCGGCTCTTCGATGGTCTTCAAAAGCGCGTTGAACGCGCTGGTGGAGAGCATGTGTACCTCGTCGATGATGTAGATCTTGTACTTGCTCGTCTGCGGGGGAAAGAGAACCTCATCCTTGATCTGCCGAATATCGTTGACACTGGTGTTGCTTGCTCCGTCGATCTCAATGACATCGACGCTCCGATCCTGGGTGATCTCAACACAGTTGGAACAGACCCCACAGGGGGTGGGGGTCGGTCCTTCGAGGCAGTTTAATGAACGGGCAAGAATTCTTGCCGCACTGGTTTTTCCGACGCCCCGTGGACCACTGAAGAGGTAGGCATGGGCGATTCTCCCCTGCTCAATCGCATGGGTAATCGTCGATACTACGAACTCCTGACCGAGGAGATCTTCAAAGAGACGGGGTCGTTTTCTTGTCGCTGTTACTTCGTACGCCATGGGCACTCCATAGTGGAACGAGTATACCATAGAAAGGGTGGTGGGGGGTAGGGATTGGGGCATTGATAAAAGAACCCAGCCAACAAATCGCCTGAGTCTCATGGGCAGTCCACCTACCGCTGCTACCTTCCGGTCCTGACGGGGTTGGGTGGGTACCCATAGCTCAGAATCTGTTGACTGGGAAACGGAGAAGAAGGGATTCGAACCCTTGGTGCTTACGCACACACGCTTTCCAAGCGTGCACCTTCGACCGCTCGGACACTTCTCCAAAGGCGGAAAAAAGTTCAAATGCAGACGGAGAGAGAGGGATTCGAACCCTCGGTACCGCAAGCGGTACAATGGATTTCGAGTCCATCTCCTTCGACCACTCGGACATCTCTCCCGGTGCGTGTGAATCGATATACTCACACAAACTCTATGAGACCAAGAGGATTCGAACCTCTGACCCTCAGTTCCGCAAACTGATGCTCTATCCAGCTGAGCTATGGCCTCGTTTTTCAAAAAACAAAGTCGGAGAGGGAGGGATTCGAACCCTCGGACCCGTTACCAGGTCAACTCCTTAGCAGGGAGCCCGATTCGGCCACTCTCGCACCTCTCCAATGTAAAAAAACTTGCCCAAACGGAGAGAGAGGGATTCGAACCCCCGGAGACTCGCGCCTCAACGGTTTTCAAGACCGCCTCCTTCAACCTCTCGGACATCTCTCCATTACAAGAGAATGATTGACGGTGAAGGACACCTGTCAATCGGTGTACAACTATAATCAGCACACCTGTATTTGTCAACACTTGGCAAGCATTTTGTATTTTGCAAACTAAGCGGCAATTGATAAATCCTTATGTATCCATAAATGATTTATTCCCCATAGCTTCCGAGGTGCAGTACGATAGCCAAGATGCTGGGGAGAGATCCCCAAGGGAGGAAAGGAAGAGGAAGCCCCCTTATGCTTGACCGCCTAAGAGCTTCCTCTCTCCAAAAAACACATAGGTATACTATCCGAGGTTGGTCTACAATTCAAGAGAACCATCTGCAATTGAAGCGCGCTTTGTTGGTGTCGAACTCTTGCTTCTTCCAAGCGCATGCAAAAGAACTCTCAATGTAGCTTGCCTTGTTAGAAGAGTTGCAACAAGGAGGAGAGAAGCAGTTGGCAAAGATCGTCAAAAGCGACGATCGCACCGCTGCTCTGTGAGGTTCAATTCCTGGGGTTGGCATGAAACCAATCGTTTCATTCATCGCATTTGTCGGTGACATCGGTAGATTTTACAATGTAAAGTAGCTGCCAGTATATTGTGGTTTAGTACCAAGAGCATATCAGTCTGGACAGAGAGGTTCTGCACGCAAAATCACCAAAGAAGGACAAGTGGCATTGCAAGAACATCTCGTTGTCGAAGCTTCTATTACTCAAATATCAATTTCCATTGAGGGCAGTTTTTAGCGATGAACGCCGTCAATTGCTGTTGCAGAGTTTCATCATCAGGGCGGAGATCCTGCCATGTCTCCATTGCTTCTTCCGCCATCATGATCCAATCATCAGGAACAGCATCAATGTAATTGTAGGGGCAGTTGCGCTCATAGTGGTAGAGGCCTAGGATGATTCCCTCTGTTCTGATGAGGGCGAGATCAATTCGTTTCTCTTTTGCAGCATTTTTGATTGTAGCCAAAAATGGGTCAAATTGATCTCGGATAAGCTCGCTGACAGTCTCTTCATAGCTCCGGTACCCCCATGGACCGCGCCCTGATTTGTTGTAAGCCATCTCATCGTCGACTACCCTCAAGGCACCGATTACATCGCGAGCAACGTCCTCTGCGGTAATGAGAGACAAACGTTTTTTCACTTCCTCGTCAATGGCCTTTTTGAACTCTCCGCCTCGTGCGTAGAGTCCGAAGAGGATGGAATCTCGCTGTTGCATCTCCAATAGCTGTAGGTGCCCAAGACCTTTTGTTTTCGCCATATGATTCCCTTCTCAATGCTATCTTTGATTGATGTACACAAAATATTGTAAAGTCATGTGAGAGAAATTCCAAGCACTTTTCGCCACACTAGAGGAAGGTAACAAATGAAAGACTTCTTTTCTGCCATCAATGATTACTCTAGCGTGAGCCCTAAGATACAGTGTTACAACCGCGATGTGAAAAGCAATTTTCAAAGGAGTAACGGAAGCACCTCCCTCTAGATTCCTATAGATGGACAATAGGGGGCTGCTCTATAGCACCTGTCAAAGGACACATGCTTTCCTCTCCATCCCAGTGTACTACAGGGATGTAGCGCTTTGCTCCATTCCTTGACAGAGCAGCACAGCGCTTGCCATCATAGACTCACCATGCGCTACTCCCTCTTTCGCAAACGAAAAAAAGCTCCCCCCTTGGTCGCCGGCACCAAAGCTGATCCAGCGCGAGGCATCGAGCGGCTCCAAGCAGGCAGGCTTGCCTCCTTAGCGCTTAGCCTTACCGCTGAGCTGGTCGAGCAGCTCGGACCGAGGCCCAGTGGCAGTGAAGCCTCACAGCTCACCGCAGAAGTTCTTGCAGAGCACTTTACCCCATTTTGCGACGAGACTGAGGTGACAAGCACTCCGATCTCCTACACCTTTCATACCCTGCCGTTACGGATGCTGGTCATCCTCTATCCGGTGCTCTTGCTCTTGCTCCTAGGCAACCTCGCCCCGGTGAGCTTGGCTCTCTTTCTGCTTTTCGGCGCTTGGGTCTACTATACTCGCTACTCCTATCGCACCCTCGCTCGCCCCCTTGAAAAACAGGGGGAGGGAGCCAATGTCCACGGGGTGATCAACCCTGCAGGGGAGGTGGAGCACACCCTTATCTTTAGCGCCCACCACGATAGTGCTCCTCTGTACCGATACCAGCGGCTACACCGTGCTGCCTACCTGAAGAAGGTAGGGCTTCCGATCGTCCTCTTCAGCCTCGTAGGGTTGCTGAGCATCGTGCAGCTGGTCACCGCTCGAACCTTTGGTTTTGGGGTGTTGCTGCTTCTGCTTTTACTCCTCACCCCTCTTGTGGTGCCGCTTTGGAACTTCTACGACACGAAGGTGAGCCCAGGGGCAGGGGACAACCTCAACTCCGCTTCGATGCTCGTACAGCTCGCCCGCTACTGGAGGTGGAAAAGAGAGCGTGGGGAGCCCCTGCAGCGAACTCGGCTGATCTTCGTCTCCTTCGATGGGGAGGAGCTCGGTCTACAGGGATCGCGTCACTGGTATAGCGAGCACACAGAGCTCACCGAAAAGGCGGTGGTGCTCAACTTCGATGCGATCTACTATGCTGATTCGTTGACCTTCTTAGAGCGTGATGCCAACGCGACCCTCTCGCTGGACACAGAGCTCGCACGGCGCTGCGTCGCGATTTCCCATGCGATGGGCTATCCGGCAATAAGCGAATCCATCCCTCGCCTCGGTGGGGCAAGCGATGCTGCTTCGGCGAGTCGAGCAGGGCTCTCTGCCACCACCTTAACCGCTGTCGGGTGGGGAGAGGGCACTAAAGCGAGTGTCTGGCATACGGAAAAGGATACGGTCGATGCGATCGAGGAGCAGGCGGTAGAGCGCTCCCTCTCGGTGGCGATCCGCCTTGCAGAGGAGATCGATGCCAAAGAGAAACAGCAGGAGCCCCTCCTAGAGGAAGTGGTAACAAAAGAAGAAAAGGAGCATACCGGCTTACGCTTTGGCCGCCTCACTCCTCGCTGATCAACACAGCAACCGCTCCATTGGAGAGGTTGGCGACTTTGCCGACCAGCGCTTCAGCCTCGCTGCTCGGTAGCACTCCCTCGATGGTAATTTCAGTTGCAAACTCCTCATCTATTATCTCAGCGACCCGAGAGGCGAGCTCAATCTTTACCAGATCATAGAGATTGTAGGGGATGGTCATCTTGAAGCGAGATCGGTCGATCAGCTCCTCGGTGATCAGCTGCTCTAAAATAGCACGTACGCTGTCTCCATAGGCTTTTACCAGCCCGCCGGTGCCCAGCAGCGTGCCGCCGAAGTAGCGGATGATGAGAATCAGGATATTGGTGATTCCGCTGCCTTTGAGAACCTCTAAGGCGGGCCTGCCTGCGGTATTGCGAGGCTCTTTATCATCGGAGTAGCTGTACTGCTCTCCGTCAGCGCCGACGACCGCTGCATGGACTACATGGGCGGCACTCGGGTGTTCGGCTCGAGCAGCAGCGACATGGGCTTTCAGCTCAGCGAGGTCCTCAATGGGGATGGCGATTGCGATAAAGCGGGACTTGCGTACCTCGATCTCTACAATCGCTTCTTCTTTGAGAACTCTCACCTATGCCTCCTCTTCGAAGATGATATCTTTGTCGACCATCCGCTCTTTATCGAAGCTAAAGTGCCCGGTGAAGCGCTCACCTGCGATCGCCTTGGGTAGCCAGTACTGATCATCCTCCCACATCTTATCATAGGGGATGTCAGCGATGGGAACCCAAAACGGTCTCGCTTCTTCTGTCTCCTGCATCTCACCTGCGTAGGAGGTGGTGAAAAAGACATACCCTTTCTGACGCATCCCGTCGGCGAACTGGAAGTAGAGCATCCCTCGCAGCGACAGTTCGTCGACAGTGATTCCGGTCTCCTCTACGAACTCCCGCATCGCTGCCTCTTCGGCGGTCTCATACGGTTCGACGTGTCCACCTGGGGCGTTTACCAAACCTTTGCCTAGGCCGGTCTTCTTGTCGATGAGCAGCACCTTATCGTCGGCAAAGAGGAAGGTGATCACGCAGATATCGGTAGGCTCCCAGCTCTCCCAGTCGATCAGAGCGACATCCATCACAGCAGCGGCGTTCTCTGCATCATCCACCAGAGCGTCTTTGGGAGCACCCTCTTTCCCCTCTTCTTCATCACCCCTGCACCCTGCACAGAGGTTCTCGTCGCCTCCGATTATCTCGTTAAAGGTGAGGCGCCTCTCACAGGCGGAGCAAGAGAAGCGGAAGGGGAGCGCCCGCTTGCGAAAGAGATAGAGCAGTCCCAGCGTCGCTAAGAGGGCGAGCCACGCTAGGTGGTGGTTCCACTCTCGGTCGAGGATCGTTGTGATTGCCAGCTGGAAGAAGAGCACAAGTGCAGCGAGGTAGATAGTTGCTAGGCGTTTCTTATGGGAGTTAGGGAGCCGTCGTTGGGCGAGGTTGAGAGCCAGGATGGCGATCAGGGCCCAAGTGATATAGCGGTTGATGGTTGATAGAAACATGGATTCAGCCTATAGAGGAGGTGGCGCTTCGTCAAGGTTCACGTTGCGAGCGCCCTCTATTTAGGGTAGACTTTTAAAACCATCATTCGGGAGGGATTATATGAAACAACCAGAGGGTATCGCCACAGTAATCGATCACACCTTACTCGCTCCAACAGCGACCGAAGCTGATATCAAACAGCTCTGCAAGGATGCGCTCACTTACAACTTCGCCACAGTATGCGTGAACAGCTGTTGGGTAGAGTATTGCACCAAGCTGTTGAAGAAGAGCGATGTACAGGTGTGTGCAACCATAGGGTTCCCCCTTGGGGCTATGGCGACAAAGTGTAAAGCACAGGAGGCGAAGGCCGCTATCAGCGCTGGAGCAACCGAGGTCGATATGGTCCTCAACATCGGGTTTTTGAAGGGGCATGATGATGACCTGGTGCAGGAGGATATCGCAGCAGTGAAAGCCGTCTGCGGTAATGCGGCGAAGCTGAAGGTGATCATTGAGACCGGTCTGCTCACTGACGAGCAGAAGGTCCGAGCTTGCAGACTTGCCAAAGCATGTGGTGCTGACTTTGTGAAGACCTCCACGGGGTTCTCCGAGGGTGGAGCTACCGTTGAAGATATCAAGCTGATGAGAAAAACCGTCGGGCCTGAGATGGGTGTGAAAGCGAGCGGAGGTATCCGTTCCTATAGCGACGCAAAGGCGATGCTCGATGCAGGGGCGACCCGCCTCGGTGCCTCTGCAGGCATCAAGATTGTCCAAGAGGAAGCTGCACAAAGATAAACAAAGAAAATACACAGAGTGACACCCTGATCTAAGCGACGGGGTGTCTCTCTGTATTTCAGGTGCCGAGGATCCTACGCACAAGGGGTGAGCGGTCGGCAACAGAGAGCTTGCCGCTGGCAATTTTTGCAATCAGCGCTGCCCCAAAGCCCGCCCCATCGTCGATGCGCGCGCAGCTGACCGGAAGGCTAAAGGCCCGCTCTAGAGCGTGGACAAAGAGAGGGTTGCGTACCACCGCATTGCCGGTGGCGACGATCTGCTCTAAGTGTGCTGCCTGGGCACCAAACTCCCAGAGCTCATGGACAATCCCCTCGATCGCTGCGAGGGTGACCTCTCCCATCGACAGATTGTCCAAGGTGATATTGCTGAGCGATCCTCGGGCGAAGGGCTCGCTACGGGAGCCGGTGAGCCTGGGGTCAAAGCGCAAATCAGTGCCCGCTATCTTCGCCGCTTCTGCATGCATCAACGCGTAGATCATATCGCTATTCACCGCAGCCCCTGCTGCGTTGGCGACTGTGAGAAAAAGCTGTTGTACTCGCTCATACGCCTTGCCGGCGGTCAAGGTCGCTCCGACATAAAGAAAGCCCTCTCCGACGAAGGGGCGCAGCTCCATCGCCTTTGGGCACTCGCTGCTTTTGCTGAAGAGGGAGATCTGCCCGCTGGTGCCGATGGAGACAAGCGCGGAGGTCTCCCAATAGGAGACCATCCCAAAGAAGCCTGCCTGATTATCCCCCACCGCGTGGGTAAGCAGTGCTCCGCTTTCACTCTCTCCGGCGATTGAGAAGGGCTCAGAGGCGGATAAAAAACAGGCGCCTTTCTCCCCAAAGACCTCCTCAAGAAGGCCTTGGTCGAAGCGGTTGGTAACTGGATCAAAACCCCCATAGGTGCCGAGGCACGAAGGATCAGCGGCTGTTGGCAGAGTGCCAGAGAGTCTCGCGGTGATGTACTCTAGAATCCCGCAGAAGCCGATCGCCTCCTTTGGGACGCTTCCTAGGCGCCGGTGGGCGTAATGAGCTAGCAGCCCGTAGCCTGAGGGGAGGAGCACACCACTGTTTAG
>DASRNL010000175.1:0-2598 GCA_035647415.1 Sphaerochaeta sp.
CTGTATGGGGATGGCACCGGAGAACCTCTGGGGCAGAACAATGTGGGCAATCTCTCGCAACAGCGATGACTATGTCCCTCAAGATACCGATGGCTTTGCAGAACATGCATTACAGAATGCCTTCAATAGTGCCTACCACAGCTACTTCCAACAAGGGGACTGGGATATGTTCTGGACCGATCATCCACAGAGCACCGAACATGCCTTGCTCCGCGTAATCGGGGGAGGGCCGCTCTATATCAGCGACCCAGTGGGCAAGACCAATGCTCTGGCACTGCTGCCGGTGGTGCTCTCAGATGGGAGGGTAGCCACCTGTGATGGCACCGCTCGCGTTGCCCCGGACTCACTGTTTAGGGATCCTGTGGCAACCGATAGCCTTCTGAAGGTGACAAACACTTACGGCGAAGCGACGATGGTGGCTTGCTTCAATATCACCGCTTCAAAGCAGTCGGTACAGGGGGATATCAGTAGTGCGGACGTACGAAACCCGATAGTGGATGCTGAATATGTGATCTTCGATGTGCTGAACCAGAAGCTACACGAGGGAAAACCTCTCTCAGTTACACTTGCTGCTGGGGAGGTTGCGATGTACCAAATCGTGCCCAAGAAGCGGATAACTGCTCTGGGGTTGCTCTCCAAATATGTGCCGTTACGAGGAATCGCATGGCAAGAGCGAAGAGCAGATACTCTCTTGTATAAACTGACTGATAGCGGGAAATATGGATTCTACAGCGAGACACAGCCTACGATTCGACTTATCGGGGGTAACAGCGAGCAGTTGATACTCCACTTCCCTGAGTCTTGGCCGGGAGTGTGGAGTGTCGAATGTGATGCAGCCGCTTTGTTGGAGGTTTCACTCGCTGAGCCAAAGGATGTGTAAAAGAGATGCCTAATACTCAATTTGAGCTAAAAAATCTCAATAGACGGGCAGTATTAAAGTTCATCCGAAAGCAACAAGAGGTGACCAAAGCTGATATCGCCAAGGTGACCGGTTTGACAACGATGGCAATCCACAAAATTGTTACCGAGTTGGAAACCTTGGGAATGATCCGTAAGGGTAGCCTGCGCACCGGTGGTGTGGGGCGCAGCGCTGTAACCTACACCATCGATGAGTCGTATAAGTACAGCATCGGCATCCACATCAATGTGTATCGAACCACGGTGGCAGTGGTGAACCTCAAGGGAACGATTCTCGCAAAAGAGAGTATCAAAATACATAACGATAGTGTGCAAACCTTCATCGATGCGCTTGTAGCGAGCATCGAAAAAATGCTTGCTACCGCAGAAATCGACCGCTCTGAGGTGGTGGGTATCGGTATTGGGGCACCGGGGCCTGTGGATGTCAGCCAAGGGATGATCCTCACCCCCCCAAATTTCCCACTCCTAGAGTACCTGCCAATAGAGCAGATTCTTGCAAGCAGAACAAAACTGCCGGTCTACCTAGCCAAAGATGCCAATGCGATCGCCCTCGGGGTGTTTTGGCATGGAGATCATCTGGAGTGTGACGATCTCTTGTACATCGACATAGACATGGGAATTGGAGCAGGCCTGGTGATTGACGGACGGATTCGTAAGGGATTCACCGAGTCAGCGGGGGAGATCGGTCATATGATTATCAGCCCTGATGGACCGCGATGCAACTGTGGCAACCGAGGCTGTTTGGAAGCGGTAGCATCGGGCTTGGCGTTGGTACGCGACTTCTCTGCCTACCTCGCTCGTCACAGCGACCATCCCTTATATCCGAATCGAAGCTCCTTGGGTATCGAAGATTTGTTGGGAGCACTTGCAAAGCATGATGTGGCTGCTTTGGATTTCATCAATCAATCTGCATACTATACTGGCTTGGTAGTGCGAAACTTGCTCAATGCCCTTGATCCCAGCCTGATAGTACTCGGTGGCATGATCGTCACCGGGTATCCTCACTACGTGAAGATCGTAGAGGATGTTGCTCACGGGCATCAGATGCGTGGGTCACGGGTGCAGGATACCATCACGACGGAGCTACACTCTGATATGGGAGTAATCGGAGCCGCTACGGTGGTGGCAGATCATTTCTTTGAAGAGATAGTGCTACGGGAGAGCTGAAAGCGGGGTGTGCCGCAACTATGGCAGACGTAATTGGTTGTCCGCAGGCAGGTTATAGGTGATGGTTTGGTTCATCTGTTGCTACCCCATCTATGAGTATGTGGGTATTTTGCTGTCTTGCAACGATTATCCTATCGCCTCATCTATCGTTGCAAATTGCTGGAATACTATCTCTATCGTTGCAGATCGGTCGCTGTGGACTAAAAAAAGGCTGCTTCAACGCTCTGTTGAAACAGCCTTCGTATTGGATGAGTGTTCCTCAGTCCATGATGATGATCTGATCGCGTTCAGGACCGACTGAGACGAAGGAGATGGGCACTCCCACCAACTCTTCGATCCGCTTGCAGAAGATCTGTGCCTTCTCAGGCAGGTCCTCCCAACTCCGCGCTTCGGTGGTGGGGCTCATCCACCCCTCCAGCTCCTCGTAGATCGGCTTGGCGACCTCCTGGCCTGCGGTCTCTGGCAGGTAGTTGATCACCTCTCCGTTCACCTCATAGGCGGTACAGATCTTGA
>DASRNL010000176.1:0-18150 GCA_035647415.1 Sphaerochaeta sp.
ATGATGTTCGGCTACGCCTGCGATGAGACCCCCTCCTTGATGCCCGCTCCGATCATGACCGCCCACCAGCTGCTCAAACGGGCCAGCGAGGTACGTCAGAGAGAAGCCTCCTTTCTCCGCCCCGATGCAAAGAGTCAGGTCACCCTCCGCTACGAGGGAGGCAAACCGACTCATATCGAGGCGGTGGTCATCAGCCACCAGCACGAGGAGACAGTCAGCTATGAGAAGCTGAAGGCCTTCTTAGTCGAACAGATCATCCGGCCAGTCTTAGAGCCCACCGGCCTCTACGATGAGCGGACGAAGATCTACATCAACCCCACCGGCCGTTTTGTCATCGGCGGACCTGCAGGGGATACTGGCTTAACCGGCCGCAAGATCATCGTCGACACCTACGGGGGCATGGGTCGCCATGGAGGCGGCGCCTTCAGTGGAAAGGACCCTTCGAAGGTCGACCGCTCCGCTGCCTATATGGCGCGCAACGTCGCCAAGAGCCTGGTGGCCAACGGGCTCTGCACCCGTTGTGAGGTGCAGCTCTCCTACGCCATCGGCGTTCCCTACCCCATCTCAGTCCTCGTCGATACCTTTGGCACCGCCACAGGGGATGAACGGGAGCTCGAAGAGCTGGTGCTCAACTCCTTCGACCTGAGTCCTGCTGGGATTATCAAGAGCCTTGATCTGCGCAAACCGATCTACCAGAGTACGATGAACTACGGTCACTTCGGTCGTGATGATGTCAGCTGGGAGACCATCGTCCCCTTGGGCTGAGGGCACAATAAAACGGGAGCTAGTTTCGCTCCCGTTTTTTGTTGTGCCCCTTTCCTTACTCGGTGATGATGCGGACCTGCTTATAGAGTCCTTCACCCTCGCTCTTAGTGCTCACCCCATCAAAGTCGTTGAGGGCGGTGTGCACCAGGCGCCGCTCATAGGGGTTCATCGGGTTTAAGAGGCGGCTACGGCCGCTGCGGCGGACCTGCTCTGCGGTTCTAAACGCGTTTCGGATCAGCTGCTCTTCATGGCGGAGTC
The DNA here is from genome assembly GCA_035647415.1 of Sphaerochaeta sp. Taxonomy (GTDB): domain Bacteria; phylum Spirochaetota; class Spirochaetia; order Sphaerochaetales; family Sphaerochaetaceae; genus Sphaerochaeta. The sequence continues at coordinate 1,024 of DASRNL010000176.1, forward strand.
GATAGTTCTCACTATCGATAACAACCCGCACATCGCTGCTGAGTCGACCGCAGTAGACGTTGGTCAACAGCTGGATCGCATCGAGGTTTTTACCCTTGCGACCGATGATGATATTGGAGTTGTTGCTCTCGATCGAGAGGCCGATCTTTTTGCCTCGGCGGAAGGCGATGGAGACCTTTCCTTCATACCCCATCTTCTCAAGCATCGTCGCTACAAAGTTTAAGAGCTTCTCTTCCAAGTCGTTGTCGAAGGGCTCACTGAGCTCCTCTTGTTCTTCATCGCTATACCGTTCGTCTACACTCTCTGGTGCACTTCCATCATCGAAGTGAATCCGAATGCGTACATTTCCACGCTTGAAAAGACCTTTACGCTGTGGTTCAAGAATCTCCACATCGAAGTCTTCTCGTTCGATGTGCAACTCTTCGATCGCTTTAGCGATCGCCTCCTGTTCAGTTTTTCCTTCAAATTCTCTATTCATATCTATAATCTCCGTTCGGGGCACCGCCCCGCTGGTAAAATTTCAACCTTTAGCGCCGCTTCTTCTTGGGCACCGGGAAGCGCTCGACATTGTCAGCACCTTCGCCCTCTCGTTGCTTCTTCTTGTTGGTATGCATCTGCTGCACGATGGAGACTGCGTTCATCACACTCCAGTAGAGGATCAAGCCGCTTGGGGCGTTGTAGAGCACGAAGAAGAACATAATCGGCATACCCCAGGTCATCATCTTCATCATACCCTGCTGCCCACCCGCTGCCTGCTGGCCAGCTTGGGTGATCTTCATCGAGAAGATCATGCTGACGGTGTAGAAGATCGGCAAGAGGTGTAGCTCATTGCCCAAGAAGGGCAGGTTGAAGGGCAAGGTCGCCACCATATCCGGGCGGGAGAGGTCGGGGATCCAACCGGGGATAAACATAGCTCCGCGCAGTTCAAAGTGCTTGTTCAAGAGCCCGAAGAAGGCGATCAGAATCGGGAACTGCACCAGCATCGGCAAGCATCCGCCGATGGGGTTGATACCCTGCTGCTTGTAAAGCTCAGCCATCTCCTCGTTCTGCTTGTTGGGGTTATCCGGGTAGCGCTGACGGATCGCATCCATCTCTGGCTGTAAGGAGGTCATCTTCGCTGTCGATTCCATCCCCTTCTTGGTGATGGGGTGTAGCACCAGTTTGATGAGGAAGGTCAAGAGGATGATGCCGATACCGTAGTTGGGGATGATCCTGTAGAAGAGGGTGAGGATCCACTTGAGAATCGACTCCAGCCAGCCGAGCCAGGAGCTGCTATCCAGGGCATCCTCGAGCTGCAGCTCGGTGACGTTAAAGCTGTTGAGCGTCGCATCGTTATAGGGGACCATGTCCTTCTTCAGCTGTGGCCCTGCATAGAAGCGGAAGGTGTCCACCTGGCTCGCTGAGCGGATCGGCGGGCGGGTGAAGTAGATCGAGGACTCCAAGGGCAGGTGATCGCTGCTGTGCTCGCTTAAGCCAACCAGATAGTTGGTCGCATCGGGGATCGCGATCAGGGAGAAGTACTTACCCACAAGGGCGACCCAGGAGAGGGGCTTCTCGGTGCTATAGGAGCCTGAGGAGATCTTCGGCATGCTCTTCTTCTTCGCTCCATCCTCCTTGATGTAGAAGCGGCGGTAGTTGTACCGCTTATCCAAGGAGGCGAAGGAGGGGCCGATCTGCGGTTCAAAGCCGAGGGTGTACGCCTTGTTCTCAAAGAGCATCGGCACCGCTTTGTTGACGCTGTTGATCAACTCGATATCCACCTGGAAGAGGTAATCTTCATCTCCGAAGGTGAAGATCTTCTTCAGGGTGAAGGTATCACCGGGTTTGCCATCTTCGTCGAGGAGGGCAAAATCCCTGCTGAAGATAACCTGATTGCCTCGCACCTCGCTTGCAAAGACTGCGTCGATGGGGTTGGTCCGGTCCGCTCCAGCATAGAGGTTGAACGCATCCCGTTCATCGGTGCCCCTAAAGAGCAGCTCCACCGGCTCCCCGTCATCGAGGTGCTTGTTGAGTCTGAAGGAGGAGACGGTCCCTCCGACGGGATTGAAGGTGATTCCAAAATATTCAGTACTGAACTCAAAGGGTCTCGTATTCGGATCATCGCCGACGGCGATTATCGACCCAGGCAGGCCGCTTCCCCACGCTAAGTTGGCGGGAAGCATCGTGTAGTGCACGGGCTCTAAATAGGCCGCTTCTTCTGGACTCATCGCCACTGCGGTGGGGGCATCGGCGACCGGATCGGCCACGAAGAAGGTCGTTTGAATTGTCATCCCGACGGTGATAACAATGACGGAGAGTACTATAGCGAGGATGGTGTTCTTGTCCATATCTGCTCCTGGTATTAAATCGGTGGGAGGTATACAGCAGGAAAAAAAGCGGACAAAGATTCTAATTTGAACGCAAAAAAATCACCTACGGTTTAGGGTATAAACCAGCCTTTTGGCAGAGGTCGATGACATGTTTTCGTTGAAAAGTATGATCAATCTTCTTTCCTGGGTACACTACGAAGGCAACATCGTAACCGGGGAGCATCGCATGTTTTTCAGTGCGCCAAATCTCTTTGATCTGCCGGCGGATCCGGTTTCTTGAGACGGAGTTCCCATAGTTGCGTACCGGTATGACGATAACGCGGGAGTACTCCAGCGAGTTTTGGCAAACGACCAACTTCATGGTACGACCGGCAAAACGGCTGCCGGTCGAAAAAATAGTTGCAATGTCCCTTTTACGCTTTACAATCTCGCGCTTAGTAAGAGTATGGCTTCTTCTCATCACTGACAGAGAGTTTGTGTCTGCCCTTTGCTCGGCGGCGTGCGAGCACAGCTTGACCACCCTTGGTGCTCATGCGAGCACGGAATCCAAACTTTCTGTTTCTTTTAACCCGGCTGGGCTGGTAGGTTCTTTTTCCTTTGTAACTCATAGGAAGTCTCCAATTTACATCGCTTAACGCGGATAATTTCTTGCAAAAGGAGGGCATGCCTCCGAAACGAGAAGTATATAGAGCAGATGCTTTTCAGTCAAGTAATCACGTGAAGGGAGCGAATCTCCAAGGAGGGGTATCGCTTCTCCAATTCCCGTAGGATCCTCCTGTTCTGCATCAATGCCAGCTGCGCCCACGAGGGATGGTCGGCGCGCAGGATCAGTGTATGGTGCTGTATCTCGACAATTTTCACGTGCGGATAGAGCCTATCCCCCACAATTTCCTGCCAAGCAAAGCCCAACGAGGAGGAAGGTTTTTCAGGATCAATCTTCAGGCGCTTCAGCACTAAATCTAGTACATCACGAGAGTTAAGAGGCTCTCCCTCTTTACAGACACGTTCCTCTTTGTCCTTAGCCACCGATGCACCTCCCTCCTTGGACAGTATAGATGAGGGTATCGGCTCCTTGCAAGGTTGGCCCATAGTGTTCACCGGGTAAAAACGTGAATAGGGCTTGGGTGTAGGGCTCTAGATTCTGTAAAAATCGCTCCCGTTTACCGTGATCGAGCTCAAGCAGCACGTCGTCGACGAGAATCAAGGGTTTGTTACCAGTCATCACCTGGTAGAAGGCCATCTGGGCGCTACGGAGGATCAGCGAGGAGAGACGCAGTTGTCCGGTAGAGCCGATCTGGTTGAAAGGCAATCCATCGGCGGTGATGATGAAGCGGTCGCGGTGGATGCCGCTGGTGGTGGTGCTCATGATCCGATCGCGGTCACGGTGGCTACCAAGGTACGCCACCACCTCCTCCTCACTCTGACATTTTTTCCAGGAGGGGGCATAGGAGACTTTCAACTCCACATCCTCGGCACTGACACTTCGGTAGAGGTTAGGGAAGATCTGATTGAAACGAGCGACGGTGCGCGTGCGCTCGGCTTGGATCGCCAGCCCATACCCCGCTAGCTGCTGGTCGTAGATGCCCAGTAACTCCCCCCTGCCCTCCTTGATCGCTTGATTGCGCTGACGGAGGACCTGGCGATAGCGCCGGGAGTCGTCAAAGAAGAGCGGGTTATACATACTCATCGTCTGATCGAAAAAAAGCCTCCGTGACTCAGGGCCTCCGCGGACAAAGGCGATATCATCGTGGCTGAAGACGATGCATGGGATGTTGTAGATCAGCTGTTTTCGATCTTGGACCGCTTTACCATCGAGAATCACGCTACGGCGGCTCTCCTTGTACTCGAGCTCCAAGGTGTGTTCGAGGTTGTTGCTATCGGTGTAGATACCAACGATTTTAAACTCTTTTTCACCGGTACTGGTCAGCTCTCGGAGCTGATTGGTGCGAAAGGAGGAGCCGTAGCAGAGGGTGTAGAGTGCTTCGAGCAGGTTGGTCTTTCCCTGGCCATTGGAGCCGATGAGAAAGACCTGCCTAGCATCAAGATCAATCCACTCGCTTGCGAGATTGCGGAAGTGGTTAGTCCAAATCCGGGTAAACCGCATCAAGAGGTCGGTTGCATCGGCATAATGAGATGCAAGTAATCGTAGTTTCCATCGGGGGTGATGGTGAGCGCTCGCGTCGCTTCGGTGAAGTTCATCACAAAGTACTCTCCATCCATAACCTTCAATGGAGTAATAAGATACATGTAGTTTAAGCTGATTTGCATCTCCGGTCCTTCATACTCACAGCCGATGATCTCTTTCGCAGCGCCACTCTCCTGCTCATCGCTGGTGAGGATCGCTCCCGCTTCACTGATATCCAGGTAGATACGGCGGGCTTTGTTCTCAACGAGCAGGGAGACACGCTTCAAGGCATCGAGCATATCGGAAATTTTCATCGTCGCCTTATACTTCTGTGTTTCAGGGATTACCCTTCGATACGCTGGGTACTCGCCCTTGATCAAGGTTGTGTAGAAGGTCCGGTGTCCGACGATTGCAAAGAGCAGTTTATCGGTGATTGAAAGCTGCAAAGAACCCTCATCAGCTGCTAAGCGACGTAGTTCGATAAAAAACTTAGTCGGTACAATTACCGAAGAGAAGAGCGGGATCTCATCCTCAAAAGCCCGCTCGACGATGCTCAGTCTCCTGCCATCGGTGGCGACCATCGTCAGGCCACTGCTGCTTCGCTCTAAGAAGACCCCACAGAGGAACTGCCTCGACTCATCCTCCGAAGCGGAGAAGTAAGTCTGCTCAATCATCGAGGTAAAGGCACGTTGCTCAAGGGAAAAGTATGAGAGGTCGGCACCCTCTTCAAGGGCAGGGAACTCATCAGCTGAGATGGTCCTTAGCTTAAAGTCGATATCTTGGTTTACTTGTTTGATCAAGAAAACCCCATTCTCGGAGGTGAACTCCACCATCCCCTCGGGAAGGGATCGGATGATATCCAAGAGCATATCACAGGAGACCAACGATTTTCCTGGTTCAATCGTCTCTACAGCAATCTCACTCTGAAATCCTAGTCGTTGATCTGTGGCTTTAATAACCAATCGGTCCCCACTGGTTTCTAAGTATACATTGCTGGTGATAGAAAGCGTATTCTTCTGACTGGTGAAACTCATCGCATAGATGATCTCGGTGAGGATGGTTTCTTTGCTGCAGACAAACTTCATCGTTATTGCTCCTATATTATTAATAATTAGTAATAATAGTAATAATAGCACGAATTCTGTGGATAACCGAATAATTCTTTAGATTATCACTGATTACTTTTTAACATCCTGTGGATAAGTTGTGAAGTTATCCACAATCTATCCACAAGCAAAAAGCAGTTATCCACAACTTTCGTCACTTATCCACAATCCTTGCAGAGGCTATCCACAAGAATTTAATCCCTGATCATCGTCAATTCCCGCTTGAGTTTTAAGACGGTATTGGTGAACGCTTCATCCCCTTTCATCAAGGATTCAACCCGATCGTAGGAGTGCATCACCGTCGTATGGTCCCTGCCACCGAACTCAGTACCAATTTCGGTGGTCGAGTAGTCGGTGATATCCCGAGCGAGGTACATCGCAATCTGACGCGGCTGTACGATGCTCTTGTTCTTCTTCTTTCCCTTAATCTCAAAGGTGGAAACGTTGAAGTATTGCCCCACCACCTTGATAATCGTATCGATCGAAAGGGTCTGGCTAGCGTGTGCTGCGTGTGCAGGCAACACGCCGAGGAGCTCTTTGGCCTTATCGAAGGAGACCTCCTGGTTCAAGAGCTCACTATAGGCTACCAGCTTGGTCAGCGAGGACTCCAGATCCCGTACGTTGGTGACGACATTGGTGGCGATATAGTTGAGGATCTCCTCGCTCATCGAGGCTCCTCGCTGATTGAGCTTCTTCTGTAAGATAGCCATCCGTGTTTCGTAGTTTGGTGGCTGCAAATCGACGTTTAACCCCCTCTCAAAGCGGGAAGAGAGGCGATCGGTGATGTTTTTCAGCTCGCTGATCGGTCGGTCGCAGGTGAAGACCATCTGCTTTTTTGAGTCATAAAGGTTGTTGAAGGTATGGAAGAGCTCCTCCTGGGTGGAGTCCTTTCCTTGGAGAAAGTGGATGTCATCGATCAAGAGGACATCGACCTTTCTGAACTTGTTCTTAAAGTGCTGGGTACGCTGACTGCCGATCGATTCGATGAACTCATTGGTGAACTGTTCAGCGGTGACATAGACGACCTTCAGTTCAGGGGTGTTTTCTAAGATATGGTTTCCAATCGAGGAGAGGAGGTGGGTCTTACCTAAACCGACCCCTCCGTAGATTAAGCAGGGGTTATAGCTCACCCCTGGGTTCTTGGCAATCGCCAACGATGCATTGTAGGCAAAGGCGCTATTGTCTCCGAGGACAAAGGAGGAGAAGGCGTAGGAGGGGTTTAAATTGCTCTCACTGCGTCGCTGCGCAAGATGTTGGTTGCTGATCGTCTGAGCAGCTGTCTCTTGCACCTTGAGGGCTTCTGGGCTCGGTGCGGGCGCAGGAGCTTCAGAATCGGAGCTGTTGCGAGCAGCAACTTCAAACTCTACGACGATCTCTTCGCCGGTAAGTTCGCTTAAGGTGTTTACCAAAAGGTCGCGGTACCGGGAGATTACCGTATCAAGGATGAACTGACTCGCCCCTGCGAGCACTACTTTTTTCTCTTCACTGCGCAGGTAGCTAAGGCGGTTAAACCAGGTGCTGTACTCTTGTTCTGGGAGGGTCTCTTTTATGCGAGAAGCGGTCTCTTTCCAAAACTCATAATAGTTGTGTTGGCCATCACTCATAGCGCTATTTTACCGTGTAGGGGGCCACGGTGCAAGCATCGGGCAAAACTTGCTGGTTGGGTGAAATTAATTCCTTATATTGTAACCAATAAAATATTACCCTGATTTCAGCCACTTGCTTGCAACACTTTCTGGTTTTTGGTATACTATTAGGTAGTGTAATTTTGAATTTTTTATTATTGTATAAGGATATACCCAGATGAATGATGGCAACTTTGACCATGATGCAGCACTCGATGAGTTGCACCATGGCAATACGGAAGAGATGGGGGATCAAGAGAGCTACGGGGCATCGAGTATTCAGGTGCTCAAAGGGCTAGAAGCGGTCCGCAAACGGCCAGGGATGTACATCGGTTCAACGAGCGCTGATGGACTGCACCATATGGTCTATGAGGTGATCGATAACTCCATCGACGAAGCGATGGCAGGCTTCTGCTCAGAGATTTCAGTCACGCTCTCACTCGATGCAGAGGGACGACAGCATTGTACCGTCGAAGATGACGGACGAGGGATCCCCGTCGCGCTGCACCCGATTGAAAATCGCTCCTCTTTGGAGATCGCGATGACCCAGCTGCATGCCGGAGGAAAGTTCGATAAGAACTCCTATAAGGTTAGCGGTGGACTCCATGGTGTTGGCGTCTCCTGTGTAAACGCCCTATCGGTCTTTATGGAGGTGACGGTAAGCCGCGATGGAGGGGTCTATCGTCAGCAGTATAGCCAGGGAATTCCCACCACCGAAGTGGAGCGGATCGGCGATACCGATCGCACCGGAACGAAGGTGGTATTCTCCCCCGACTACTCGATTCTTGAAACCCATCCATTCAACTACGATGTCCTGAGAAATCGCTTCCGCGAACTTGCCTTCCTCAACAAGGGAGTCAACATAACGATATCCGATACTCGTGGTGAGGAGCCTAAAAGCGAGACCTTCCAGAGTGAAGGGGGCATCGTTCAGTTTGTAAGCTACCTGAACGAATTCAAGCGTACCCTCATTGAAGAGCCGATCTCCATCGAGGGAGAACGGGATAATGTGAAGGTCGAAATCGCACTGCAGTACAACGATAAGTACGACGAAAAGATCCTCACCTTTGTAAACAATATCAACACCCGCGAGGGAGGTACTCACCTCACCGGTTTTAGAACCGGCCTCAGCAGGGTGATCAATGTGCAGCTGCAGAAGAACCAAAAGTTGCTGAAGCGCTACGATGAACGATTGGAGCAGAGCGATATCTGTGAAGGTCTCACCGCTGTGATTTCGGTCAAGGTGCCGGAGCCACAGTTTGAGGGGCAGACGAAGATGAAGCTCGGCAACAGCGCAGTCAGCGGCATCGTCATGTCGCTGGTCTACGAGAAGCTTGGCAACCACTTCGATGAGTTCCCCTCCGAAACGGAAGTGATCCTTACTAAGATCATCAACGCCGCCCTCGGGCGTGTCGCTGCGCGGAAAGCTCGCGAGCAGATCCGTAAAAAGAGCGAAGGAGGAGGCCTGCCAGGCAAGCTCGCCGACTGCTCTGAGAAGGATCCTGCCAAGTGTGAAGTCTTCATCGTTGAGGGTGACAGTGCTGGTGGATCGGCCAAACAAGGCCGGGATCGCCGCTTCCAGGCGATTCTCCCCCTCTGGGGAAAGATGCTCAACGTGGAGAAGGCGCAGGAGTATCGGGTCCTCGGAAACGATAAGCTGCAGCCGGTCATCTCCACCATCGGCGCTGGAATGACCCGCTACAACGATATGGGTAAGGATGATGACTTTGAGAGCGATGTTACCTTCGATATTGAGAAGGCCCGCTACCATAAGGTGATCATCATGGCTGACGCTGATGTCGACGGCTCTCATATCCGTACCCTGCTCTTGACCTTCTTCTTCCGCTATATGCGCCCCTTGATCGAAGCGGGGTACGTCTACTTTGCGATGCCACCGCTCTACAAGATCACCATCGGCCGAAAAACCGAGTACGCCTATGATGAAGAAGCGCGAGTACGGATCCTAGAAGAGAACGGCATCACCGATGCTTCTAAGGTGCAAATACAGCGGTACAAAGGACTTGGAGAGATGAATCCGGACCAGCTTTGGGAGACAACGATGAACCCAGAGACCCGGATGATCAGCCAGATCACCCTCAACGATGCCGAAGAAGCAGATCGAGTCTTCTCGATGTTGATGGGTGAAGAAGTTGAGCCACGGCGGGCCTTTATCGATGCCAACGCAGTCTATGTGACCAACCTCGACGTATAAGAATGAAGGATATATCTGTGCAACAAGAGAACCAAGATAGCAGGACTATTCGCGTTGATGTAGCAGAGGAAATGCGTACCTCCTACCTCAACTATGCGATGAGTGTTATTGTCAGCCGGGCGCTGCCTGACGTTCGAGATGGGCTTAAGCCAGTCCATCGACGGATCCTCTACGATATGTATGAGATGGGGATCAAGGCGACCTCATCCTTTAAGAAGAGCGCCCGTATCGTCGGAGACGTCCTCGGTAAGTACCACCCCCACGGGGATGCATCGGTCTACGATGCGCTGGTACGCCTGGCGCAGGACTTCAGCCTCCGCTATCCGGTAGTCACCCCCCAGGGTAACTTCGGATCGATCGACGGAGATTCGGCTGCTGCGATGCGGTATACCGAAGTAAAGATGAGCCGTATCGGCGACGAGATGCTCACCGACATCCAAAAGGAGACGGTGGACTTCGGGCCGAACTACGACGACTCGCTCGAAGAGCCGACGGTCCTTCCCGCCGCCTTCCCCTTCCTCTTGGCAAATGGTTCAAGCGGAATTGCGGTAGGGATGGCGACCAATATGGCGCCGCACAACCTCAGTGAAATCTGCTCAGCGGTCACCGCGGTCATCGACAACCCCGAGATCACTATCGGGGAGTTGATCGAGGACCATATCCACGGGCCGGACTTCCCTGGCGGTGGCATAATATGCGGGATGCAGGGCACGTATGATGCCTTCACCACCGGTAGAGGCCGTATTGTGGTGCGATCTCGCTATGAGATCGAGTCCAACAACCGTGGTCAGGATGTCATCGTATTCACCGAACTTCCCTATCAGGTCAACAAAGCTGACCTGGTGAAGAAGATCGATGATCTGCGCAAAAATGATACGATTCCGATGATCTCAGCGATCCGTGATGAGAGTGACCGCAATGGTATTCGCATCGTAATCGAGCTGAAGATGGGCGGAGAAGCGATGGTGGTGGTAAACCAGCTCTTTGCTCGCACCGCCTTGCAGTCCAACTTCAACGTAAACAACCTCGCCCTAGTCGATGGGATGCCCAAGCTCCTTACCTTAAAGGATATGCTGGTCTACTACATCGAACACCGAAAAGAGGTAGTTATTCGGCGTACCCGCTACGATCTGCGTAAAGCAGAGGAGCGAGCACATATCCTCCAAGGGTTGAAGATCGGCCTGGAGAATATCGATGAAGTGATCAAGATTATCAAGGAATCTCCAGATAACGCCACTGCGATGCAACAGCTGATCAGCCGCTTTGCCCTCACCCAAGTGCAGGCACAGGCTATTATCGATATGCGCCTCGGTCGCCTCTCCCACCTTGAGAGTGCAAAGATCCTAGAAGAGCTTGCAACCCTTGAAGAGCGGATCGCCTATTATAAGGATCTGCTGAGCAGCGATGCTAAGATCCTCGGTGTTGTGAAAGAGGAGACTAACAACCTCGTTCCAAGCCTCGTTCCCAAGGATGAGCGACGCAGTTCGATTACCCGAGAGGAACTTGGACAGGCAACGATGGGAGACTTCATCAAGGAAGAGGAGGTCGTTGTCCTAATCAGCAACAAGGGCTTTGCCAAGCGGATTCCCACCGAGGAGTACAATGTGCAAGGCCGCGCTGGCAAGGGAACTCGCACCACTCGCCTGCAGGATGAAGACTTTGTCGACCATATGTTTGTTGCAAGCACCCACGACTATGTGATGTTTGTCACCAACGAAGGAAAGGCATACTACACTCGGGTATTTGATATCCCTGAGGCCTCCAAACAGGCAAAGGGTATCAGTGTTAAGCATATTATCCAGCTGGAGACCGAGGAGAAGATCACCTCGATCATCAACTTCAAGGAGTTTGATGAGGATCACTACCTTATGATGGCTACCCGTGAGGGAATCATTAAGAAGGTTACCTTACAAAACTTCATCAACGCCCGTGCGCGTGGTATTCGTGCGATCTTCCTCGATGAGGGGGATGAGCTGCTCAGCTGTGAGTTAGTTGAGGAAGGCGATGAAGTGATGATCATCACCAAGCTCGGTCGCGGGCTGAAGATTGACCAGGACTCTGTTCGAGCGATGGGCCGCCCGGCACGTGGAGTGATCGGGATTCGCCTCAGAGGTAAGGATAAGGTCGCTGGCTTGCTGAAGGTCGATGATGAGAAGCGGATCTTACTGGTCACTGAGAACGGTCAAGGCAAGCAGGTTCGCTTCAGCGAGTTCATGGTCCATGGCCGCGCAACGCAAGGACAGCGGATCTATACCGTCGGAGCGAGAGCAAAACCGATCGTCGGTGTTCTTTCAGTGGATGATAGTAACGATGTGGTCTGTGTCACCCTCATGGGACAGACAATCCGAGTCCATGTCGATCAGATCTCCATCCAGGGCCGTACCGCCCAAGGTATTCGTGTCGCCTCGATGAAGTTCAAGGGTGATAGCATTGTAGCGATCGCCTCGACGGAGCGCGATGACGAGGATGAAAATATAGAGCTGGAGGAAGCTGAGGTGGATACCGAAGCAGATCAACACTCTGAAACCGATACCGAATAAGAAGTCGGATACTGTATAAATGTATAGTGCCTTTCCCCGAACGGGGAGAGGCATTTTAATCGCTAAAAAAGAGGCTTTTTTACCAACCAAATCTGTTTCTGTATATAGAAACATGACTTCAAAAACAGCAAATGGGGCTTTAGAATGCCGTTTTGGGCTGTTTTAGAAAACTCTCAGAAAAACAAGAAGGATTTGCAGGAAATGCAGAGTATTGGTGCATATATCGCTTTGATTTCATCCGAATTTTGTCGTATATGCAGCTTTTTACCCAACAGAAGAGAAATAAGATTGTTTCACGTGAAACAATCGAGAGCGGTTGGATATAAAAAAACGCTTCACGTGAAATTGTTTCACGTGAAACGTTCTTAGTGTGTAATCGCTCACCCTTCTGGCTTGTTCGTCACTACCAGATTAGGATCGACGAAGTTTCGTAGATACCGCTCAACGCCACCCTTTAGGGTTACTTGGCTCATCGGGCATCCAGCACACGCTCCGGTGAGTCTGACATAGACATCGTTGCCTTCAAGGCTCACGAACTCGATGTCGCCACCGTCGTTCTGCAATGCAGGACGGATGTCCTCCAGTGCTTTCTTTACTTTATCTTCCATCATCATCAGATGTCCTCCATTCACTTCTTGAAAGATACTCCCTCGAAGCTGAAGGGTCAACACATTACCCAATACTAGGTGACAGGTATCTATATATTCCGTATAGTACAGAGTATGAAAGCACAAACAGTCCTGTTTTTGAACCAAAAAGGAGGGGTCGGAAAGACTACCTCGGTGGTGAACCTCGGTTCAGCGCTTGCACGGATGGGTAAGAAGGTTTTGCTTATCGACCTCGACAGCCAGGCTAATATGAGCAGTGCGCTCTCCTTAGCCGCAGATGTACCTACCATCTATGATGTTATTGCCCAGCGGGCGACAGTAGCTGATGCTATCCAAGCGACGGTGGCAAAGAATCTTTTTGCCATCTCCAGCTCCATCGATATGGCCGGCTTGAATATTGAACTCGTCGAACAGGAGAGAAGAGAGTTCTTCCTCTCTGATGCGCTAGTAGGTATAGAAGACGATTGGGAGTATATCTTCGTAGATTGTCCTCCTTCCTTAGGCTTAACTACCATCAACGCAATGGTTTGGGCCGAAAGCATAATCATCCCTTTGCAGTGTGAGTACTTGGCGATGGAAGGCCTGAACCTATTGATGCGTTCTATTGGCAATGTAAGGAAGAACCTCAATCCTCGACTCGAGGTGCTAGGGATCCTCTTTACGATGTTCAGTAAACGGACCAGACTCGCCAATGAAGTGGTGGAGGATGTCTCCTCCTTCTTCCCCAACCTTGTCTTTAAGACCATTATCCCCCGGAATGTCAGGGTCGCCGAGGCGCCCTCACATGGCGTGCCGATCGATCGGTATGATCGAAGTAGCCAAGGGGCGAAAGCATATAAGCAACTTGCTAAGGAGGTAGCAGAGCGTGTCTCAAGCAAATAAGAAGCGACGTGGACTCGGAAAAGGCATCGGAAGCTTGATGCAAGATTATAGCTATGACTCAATCACAGAGGAGGCTATCCGCATCGATGATGAAACCAGTACCCAGGTACTGGAGGTTCCCATCGATCGCGTCCGAGCGAACCCCAACCAGCCAAGAACCGAGTTTGACAAAGAAACCTTGGCTGAGCTCGCCCAATCCATTGCCCGAGACGGTGTGCTACAGCCTATCCTCGTTGAGGAGATTGCACCGAACACCTACTCCATCGTAGCAGGTGAGCGGCGGTTCAGAGCGAGCAAGCTGGCAGGGAAGAAGACGATTCCGGTGCTCGTACGTGACTTTACCCAGATGCAGCGCCTTGAGATCTCCTTGATTGAGAACATCCAGCGGGAGAACCTCAACCCTATTGAAGAGGCGAGAGCCTTTGCGTATCTTATCCAAGAGGCTGGCATCACCCAAGAGGAGCTTGCCAAGCGTATTGGAAAGAGCCGATCGACGATCGCCAACTCAGTACGGCTTTTGCAGCTGAACAGCACGATGCAGAAGGATCTGCTCGATGGGAAGTTCAACGCCGGGCAAGCGCGAGCGCTGCTATCGGTGGTAAACCCTGCCGATCGGGAGATCCTCTATAAGAAGATTATGGAACAGGAGCTCAGCGTTCGAGCGACCGAGCGACTCGCTAAGGAGTTCAACGAAGGTAAGCGCGCTCTCTACCAAGGGAAGAAGCCGCAGAAAGGCAAGGCCCCCAAGAGTGCAGAGATTGTCGCTGTCGAGGACAAATTCCTCCACGCCGTTGGCTCGCAGGTCGAAGTGAAGGGAACTCTCGTCAAAGGGCGCCTACAGATCCCGTATCGCAGCAGCGAGGAGTTGGAGCGACTCTATCAGCTCTTAGTACCGCATGATGAGCTCTTTGAATAAGAGCTAAGGAGTATAACACTATGGATGTAAACAAGTTAGAAGCAGGGCTCTATGCGCTGCTCGATACCAGCAAAGGGGAGATTCTCCTTGCTTTAACGTATGATAAAACCCCGATGACCGTCGCAAACTTCGTCGGTCTTGCCGAAGGTCCGCTCAACGTAGGAGGGCAGGGCAAGCCATACTACGATGGGCTTGTCTTCCACCGGGTGATCGAAGATTTCATGATCCAGGGAGGATGTCCAGAGGGCAGTGGCACCGGAGGACCGGGTTATACTTTCCCCGATGAGATCGACGACTCGCTCAAGCATACTTCCCCTGGAGTGCTCTCGATGGCAAACGCAGGGCCAGGGACCAACGGCAGCCAGTTCTTCATCACCCACGTAGCAACCCCATGGCTCGATGGCAAGCATACCGTCTTTGGAAAGGTCGTAGAAGGTCAGGATATTGTCGATACGATCGCCCAAGGCGATACGATTAAGAAGGTCTCCATCCTTCGCAAGGGAGCTGAGGCTGAGGCCTTTACGGTGAGCCCCGAGTCCTTCGCTGAGTTGGTTGCAAAGGCAGACGAGCGCAACAAGGCGCGCCTAGCAGGGGAGCAGAAGAAGCTCGATGATGAGATTCGCAATCGCTTCCCTGATGCAAAGACCACCGCCAGTGGCCTCAAGTATGTAGTCCACAAAGAGGGCGATGGAAAGCGAAAGCCCGCATGGGGACAGCAGGTTTCAGTACACTATACCGGCAGTTTGATGGATGGGCGGATCTTCGATAGCTCCATCCAGCGTGGTGAGCCGACACAGTTCAACGTCGGACAGGTCATCGAAGGATGGAACGAAGCCTTGGTCGATATGAGCGTCGGTGAAAAGCGAACCCTCATTATTCCCCCAGAGATCGGCTACGGACCGATGGGGTATCCAGGGGTGATTCCACCGAATGCCACGTTGATCTTTGAAGTGGAGCTGCTTGCCGTTAACTGATTGCTTTAAAAGGAAATAGAATGAAAGACAAGGGTATTCAATACGTATGTTCACAGTGTGGAAGAGCGGAGAACAAGTGGCTCGGACGCTGTCCAGACTGTGGCAGTTGGAATACCTTTGAGGAGGAGCGGGCGAGTGCTCCACTGAGTGGGCAGCACGCCCAGATCTCTCGCGGCGAGTCAGTTCGCTCGTTGGAGTCAGTGGAGGTGGACCCGCTCTTTCGCTTTCATACCGGAATCAGCGAACTGGATCGGGTACTCGGCGGAGGGGTGATGCGCGGCTCGGCGGTCCTCTTAGGAGGGGAGCCGGGGATCGGTAAATCCACGCTGATGTTGCAGCTGCTTGCCAACTGCGCCCGAGATCACTCGGTGCTCTATATCAGTGGAGAGGAGTCTCCGAGCCAGGTGAAGCTCCGCGCTCAACGCTTAGGCCTAGATCTAAAGCAGATCGACATCTTCTGTGATACTCGAGCAGAGGTGCTGGTCTCGCTGCTGAAGGACTCCCCTTACCAGGTGGTAGTGGTGGATAGCCTACAGACATTGGCGAGCGAAGAGCTTCCTTCACCTGCAGGATCGGTCAATCAGATCCGCTTCTGCTCCAACCTCTTAGTTAGCCTCGCTAAACAACAGGGCACCAGCCTCTTTCTCGTAGGCCATGTCACCAAAGAGGGGACGATCGCAGGACCTAAGGTTATCGAACACCTGGTGGATACAGTCCTCTACTTTGAAGAGGCGAGCAGTGGGGTGCGCCTGATTCGAGCGGCGAAGAACCGCTATGGATCGGTCGATGAGGTGGGAATCTTTACGATGGATGCCACCGGCCTACACCCTGTTGAGAACCCTGCCTCCTTCTTCTTAAGCGACCGTGGGGATCAGCCATTGCCACCAGGGATCGCCTTTGGGGCAACACTGGAAGGAAGCCGTGCAATCTTAGTTGAGATCCAAGCGCTGACCACCGCAGCAAAGGGCGGTTATAGTCGCATCTATAGTGACCGTATTGAAGTTGCGCGCGTCACCCGGGTAGCGGCGATCTTAGAACGCCACGCAGGCTTGCGCTTAAGCGAGCAGGACATCTACGTAAATGTAGGAGGGGGAGTGAAGCTCAATGAGGTCTCCATCGAGCTGCCCTTAGCCCTCGCACTCTGGTCAGCTCTGACCAACCAGAGCTTACCCAGTACGATGGTGAGCTTCGGAGAACTGAGCCTTGCAGGGGAAGTACGCCCAGTATCGATGAGCGAGCGGAGGCAGAAAGCCGCTAAAGAGCTGGGCTTCACCGAAGTGCTGCTTCCTCGAAAGAGCAAAAACACCGGCTTGAACCAGATTCCTGTCCAACGGATCCGTGCTGCGATCGAAGCGAGCGACAAGCTTCACTGAACAATTTTGTTAGCACCGCTTCTTAATAAGCAATTCATTTTGTCTAACGAAAAAATTGTAAGTACAAAGCTGTTTGTTTTTCAGCTATATGTTGTCATAAAATTAAGTTAGGAAGGAAGGCAAACGAACCAGGTAACTCCATACATTGTTTTATGCATGCAGCGTTTTTTTTGGATTCGATAATTCGGATGACAATAATCTGGAAGTACCGCAAAATCACGAAGTTGTAAATTTAGCAATTCTAAGGCAATCATGCATCTTGTGAGCAAGGCACTGCATGTATAAAAAGAGGGCGTGCTCAAAGTTGTGGCTTGAAATAAGTGTTTTCTAACGAAGAAAAAACAATTAAATTGTTATAACAAATCTAAAAACCTTCCAAAATAGCAAAAACGTCGAAATAACGCGCGCGGTAAGATAAACTGCACGGGTTATTCTGGTGCTGAAACAATTGTCCCAC
>DASRNL010000177.1:0-10612 GCA_035647415.1 Sphaerochaeta sp.
GATCAAGGGGTTGACCGGGTTCTTGGGGTCGAGCTTGTTCATCAGCTTGGCGATCAGAACACCTGCTGCGGTTCCGAGGCTGAATGCGACCATACCGAGGGCGAGGATGCCCAAGGTGTTGAGGTTTAAGAAGAGCGCCGCCTCCATCTTCGATCCGACAGCGAGGCCGAGGAAGATAGTAACGATGTTCATCAGAGCATTCTGCATCGTATCGCTGAGGCGATCGATGACACCGACCTCACGGGCGAGGTTACCGAACATCAACGCTCCGATCAGGGGGGTTGCCGAGGGAAGGAGGATCGCACAGGTGGAGAGTACGACGATGGGGAAGAGGATCTTCTCCAGCTTCGTCACAGGCCTGAGCTGTACCATCTTGATCTTCCGCTCCTCTTCGGTGGTGAGGGCCTTCATGATCGGCGGCTGAATAATCGGTACTAGTGCCATGTAGGAGTACGCCGCTACGGCGATCGGACCGAGTAAGTCCGGCGCCAGGCGGCTGGTCACATAGATGGCAGTCGGCCCGTCAGCCCCTCCGATGATTCCAATGGAACCTGCTGCAAAGAGGTCAAAGTGGATGCCAGGGACGAAGGAGAGTGCCAACGCTCCGATGAGGGCGGCGAAGATACCCAGCTGTGCGGCTGCACCGAGCAAGAGCGTCTTCGGGTTGGCAATCAGCGGACCGAAGTCGGTCATCGCTCCAACACCCATGAAGATCAGAATCGGGAATAATCCATTCTCAATACCCATGTCGAAGAGCAGCTTGATGAAGCCAGCATCTCCGGTGGAGGGATCCACTCCGCTGATGAAGCCCATCGGGATGTTGGAGAGGATACATCCAAAGCCAATCGGGATGAGCAACAGCGGTTCAAATCCCTTCTTAATTGCGAGATACAAGAGGACGAAGCCTACAATGATCATCACGAGGTTGCCGATGCCAAAGCCCTCGGCGAAGCCCATGAATCCATAGAGTCCGGTGGACTCCCAAAGCTGTCTAAACGCTGAACCAATCATCAATGGACTCCTTTAGCCGATGACGAGCAACTCGTCGTCGCTCTGCATCTGCTGACCCTGGGTCACAGAAATCTTGGTAACCACGCCATCACAGGGGGCGTAGATTTCGTTCTCCATCTTCATCGCTTCCATGACCAGAAGGATCTGGTTCTTCTCAACACGGTCGCCTTCCTTCACATCGATGCGGAGGATTAGACCGGGCATGGGAGCGTTAACTGCTGTTGCTTCGGCGTTGGAGGGGGTAGCGGCGCTTCCAGCGCTGGTTGCACCCTTAGTCTCCTCGATCGCCGTCTCGTCGATACCGAAGTCGACGTTCACCGGATACTCAACACCGTTGACGGTCGCCTTGCCACCGGCGAGCTTGACGCCATAGGCCTTGCCGCCGACGTTGACGGTGTACTCACCCTTGGCCTTAGCAGCCTCAGCTTCTCGGTCATACTTGTAGATGCCGTTAGGCTGTGCCTTACCTTCAAGGTAGAGGATTCCCTTCTCCTTACAGGTGGCGGTGATGAAGACGTTCTCATCGGTGACTTCAAGGTTCGCAGCTTCTAGCATCGCAGTCGCTGCTTTGACACCCTTGCTCGGGTCACGGTCGTTGATGTCCACTACCTTCTCGGTGGTGGGCTCTAAGCCGAGCTTCTCAGCACAGATCTTTACCACCTCTGCATCGGGCTCAACAGGGGTCTTTCCAAAGTATCCGAGGACCATCTTCCCATACCCTTCAGCGATGCGCTCCCAAGGGCCGAACATGACGTTGTTGAAGGCCTGCTGGAAGTAGAACTGGCTGACGGGGGTAACCGAGGTACCGAAGCCACCGCGGACTACCGTCTCTGCCATCGCTTCGACGATCGCCGGGTACTTGTCCATCATGTTGTTGTCCCGGAGCATCTGGGTGTTGGCGGTAAGCGCTCCACCGGGTAGCGGGCTGAAGGTGATCTCAGGGCTGACGGTCATCGCCTCGGGTGGGATGATGTAGTCCTTCATGCAATCCTGGAAGACCGCTTCGGCCTCACGGACCTTCTTGATATCGACACCGAGGTCGAAGTCAGTATATCTGAGGGCGTGCCACATGGTGATGATATCCGGCTGACAGGTACCACCGCTGACCGGGCTCATGGACAGGTCAACTTGGTTTGCACCCGCTTCGAGGGCACTGACGTACTGCTGGATACAGACACCGGCGGTGTCGTGGCTGTGGAAGACGATATTCATATCCTTTCCAAGGAGCTTGCGGGCACGCTTGATCGTCTCGTGGACGTAGGCAGGAGTGCTGGTGCCACTGGCATCCTTGAAGCAGACTGAGTCATACTCGATGCCTGCATCGAGGATCTGCCGTAAGGTCGCCTCGTAGAAGTCAGGGTCGTGTGCGCCGCTGACTCCCGGTGGCAGGCTCATCATCGTGATGACGACCTCGTGCCTGAGGCCTGCATCGACGATCGCCTGACCACTGTCGATGAGGTTGTTCACATCGTTGAGCGCGTCGAAGTTACGGATGGTAGAAATGCCGTGCTTCTTAAAGAGCTGGGCGTGCAGGTTGATGATATCACGGGGCTGGCTGTCGAGTCCGACAACGTTTACTCCACGGGAGAGAGTCTGCAAATCTGCATCGGGGCCGGCAACACGACGGAACTCATCCATCATGTCAAAAGCATCTTCGTTGGTGTAGAAGTATAAGGACTGGAACCGTGCACCTCCACCGGCTTCAAAGTGGTTGATGCCTGCTTCACGAGCGGCTTCCACTGCTGGCATGAAGTCCTTAGTAAAGACACGGGCTCCATAGACTGACTGGAATCCGTCCCGGAAGGCGGTAACCATAAACTTGACTGGTTTTTTCATCTGTAAAAGTCTCCTGTGAGTACTGCGTTATTCTTGAGATTTCGCGTATGCAGCGACGATGGCGGCTGCCACCTCGGCATCGTTCGTTGCGGCGGCTACGGCCCCGCCTCTTACGGGCACCGCTGCTGCCTTGGGGGCAAACCGCTGTGCTAATGCGCTTGTTCCTTTGGTAAGGAAGACAAGCAACGTAAGAAATACAAAGACCGTCGCAAGCCCTAGGAGCATGAGAATTGCTCCGTACTCCAGCTGGACGAGCAACTGATCTGTCGGAATCTGTGCTAAAAATGCCATGTGAACTCCTGCTAGTGTGATATCGTGAGAGTAGTCAGTGACTACCAAAACGCACGAAAAACAGTATACAAGATTCTGCGCAATCGTATCAAGTAATGGCAGGATACTAACTTAAGGAGCCAAGCCCTTTTTTCTGCTGTGCTTTGGGTTGTACCAGCAAAGAAGCCGCGTTCTCGTCCTTGTCTTTACTTCTTGGGAGCGTTTCTGTACCTTGAGAGGAGAATAGATACCCACAAGAAGGAAGTACATAGATATGGCAGAAGGGATTGATTTTGCACAGAGGATTGCCGAGGACAAGGCGATCCGCTCCCATATGGATAAGATCGGACGAAAGATTCTGATCATGAGCGGCAAGGGAGGGGTGGGCAAAACCACCATCACCGTAAACCTTGCCAACGCCCTAGTGGACCGCGGTAAGAAGGTCGGTATCCTCGATGTGGACCTCCACGGGCCCAACGTAGCGAAGATGCTCGGCTGTGAGGATGGACTGCTCACCACCAGCGGGGAGGGGGAGAACTTCTACCCTGTGGAGGTCCGAGAGAACCTCAAGGTGATGAGCTTAGCCTTTGCGATCCGTGATAAGGATAGCCCAATCGTCTGGCGTGGTCCGATGAAGACCGCCGCCATCAGGCAGTTCCTCGCCCAGGCAGAGTGGGGGGAACTCGACTACCTTTTAATCGACTCACCTCCGGGCACCGGAGATGAGCAGCTGACGATCTGTCAGTCGATTCCCGAGCTCACCGGCACGATCATCGTCACCACCCCACAGCAGGTGGCGATTCTCGATGCCAGGCGCAGCGTCTCCTTCGCCCGCTCGATGCAGGTAGCGATCCTCGGGATCGTGGAGAACATGAGCGGACTCTTCTGCCCCAACTGCGAGACTGAAATTCCGGTCTTCGGCATCGGAGGAGGCCAGGAGATGGCATCTCAGATGGACGCCCCCTTCCTCGGGCGCGTTCCCATGGAGATTCCCTTTATGGAGGCCGAGGATGCCGGGGAGAGCTATCTGGGGCTTCAGCCCGATAGCCATGTCAGCAAAGCGATTAATGCGATCGCCACCATCATCGATGAGGGGACAGCGGTCTCCTCCACCAAGAAGGCAGAGAACTGATGTTCGATCCACTCTGCCAAGGACCGAAGAAAGATCTCAGCCACCTGAGGTGGGAGACCGGGGAGAAAGAGCGGCTTTTTGCCGGTCCGATCTTCGATGTGCTCTCAGTTGAGCGCAAATCCACCGATGGAAGGGAGTCGACTTTCATCGAAGTCGATGCCCCCACCTGGGTGACGATTATCCCCTGGTTCCGCAATGAAGCGGGGGAGCCGATGTTTGTGATGGTCGATCAGTACCGTCACGGCTCTGATACCATCACCCGGGAGTTCCCTGCCGGGGTGGTGGAAACAGGGGAAGATCCCCAAGAGGCGGGCCTCAGAGAGCTCGCCGAAGAGTGTGGGATCAGCGGTCCCAAAGTGACCAAGCTCGGAGAGGTGAGCCCCAACTCCGCTTTTATGAACAATAGAGTCCACTACTACCTCGTTGAGGATGTCACGCACACCCACCGCCAAGCATTCGATGAGAACGAACAGCTGGAGGTGTGCAGTGTGCCGGTGCAATCGGTGGTAGCAGAGATGGGCTCAGGAATATATGACAATGGCATCATGATGATCGCCTTAGGATTTTTTATGCGCCACGCCCAAGAGCATCCAGAGCTCATACAGCGGGTGCAATGAGGAGTAACAACTAATGAAAAAACATACCCTAGCAATTGTGCTTATAGTGGCCGTGGTGCTGCTGGCAAGCGGCTGTAGCAGCCTTAAGAGTGTCGTACGCACTGTAGAGGTATCTGCTACCGGTGAAGTGACCTTAGAACCCGATATCGCTACCTTCAATGTGCAGATCAGCGAGAAGGGTGAGACGACCAAGGAAGCACAGCAGCGTGCCAATGAGAAGATGAACCAGGTGCTCACCACCTTGCGCAGCAGTGGTATTGCAGACCGTGATATCGGCACCACCGCCTTGAGCTTACGCCCTGAGTATGTGTGGGTGGAGAACCGCCAGCAGCTCGTCGGTCAGGTCGCCAGCCAGAGCCTCTCGGTGAAGGTCCGTGATCTTGGCACCCTCGGCTCGTTGATAGACTCCCTAGGCGAAGTAACCTCTATCACCCTTACCTCGATCGTCCTTGATAAGGAAGATAAGAGTGCGGGCATGATTGAGGCGCGCAAACGCGCCGTAGCACAGGCGAGAGAGAAGGCTGAGCTCTATGCAAATGAGAGCGGACTGCATGTACAAAGTGTAATTACCATCAGTGAATTTAGCTCTGCAAGCAATCCGTACAACCCACGCTTGAAGGCAGTTGCCCTGGCAAGCGAAGCCGCCTATGACATGGCTACAGAAATTCCAGCAGGGATGCTTACTATCACGTCTACGATCTCCGCTGTATTCGAAATGCGCTAAATAGCATACAAACTAGGGGGTAGGGAGGGGTAAAACGCAATTTGTTGAATTTACTCTTCCCAGAACCTAGTTTTTTTGGTATAGTGTTAAGTGTCCGATCGGGTGGCGGTTGACTTATGTCATAATTCCACCAACCGACACCTCTGGATGCTTTCCCCCTCAATTCTGAGGAGCATCAGAGTGCCGCGCTACAGCGGACTCCTCCAAGAGTGCAAGCTTGGGGGAGTTTTTTATCTCTATGGTCCCAAAATTCCTGTATTCTTGCTGTGTTTTGGGGCTCATACAGTTCGTATGGGAAGGACGTTCGATTATCTATCTCGTCATTCATACGGGGTTTTCCCCTCATGGACAGAATTTACGGCTACTTAGGTGGATGCCGGACAACTTCTCCGCCAGACTCAATTCTATGGTATGATAGTCAAAAATAGCATGTCACACATCTGTTGGTACCAACCTAGGGTAAAACATGATGGTGACTGAGTCTCGTAGCTGCGCTTACTTTCTTCCTTCGTCATCGAGACGACTTACTAACGCCTATCATGGGAGGAAAGAATGGCAAAAATGGCAAAAATGTTTAAATCACTCTTTGAATTGAGTATCGATGAATTTGAATCGATGAGAAGACCCTCACAAAAGCAAACGCAGGAGAAACGCCTGGTTATCGCCCAGCCAGCTCGACTCATCCCAGCCTATCCTAAGCTCGATGAACTTAGCCTCGCATCGGTGTTTCTGGCAACATTGCCCCTCGTCAAAGAATTTCGGGACATTTTCTCAAAAGAGGTAAAGCTGGGAAGATCTGGAACACTACACGCATATACTGAAGTTTCATTTCCAGAAGCAAAGGTGAACCGAGAAAACGCAAAGAATAAAGGACCACTTCGCGTCGATGGATTAGTGCTGCAAGTAGTGGGAAGAAAAATTCGTGATGCTGCATTGTTTGAATTTAAAATGGGTGGGCAGAAGCTGGATGCAGACCAAATCAACGCGTATCAGGAATTAGCAAAAGCAGTTGGTATTACAAAACTAATCAGCATCTCAAACCAATACGTGTCTTCACCGACCGATTACCCGATAGAGGTAAAGCGAGTTAGAGGGGTGGATCTCTTTCATTTTTCTTGGCGCCACATTATTGCATTTGGAAGTCACTTGCTTACCGACAATCAGTACAATATCGCTGATCCTGACCAAGTGAAGATCATGCAAGAAGTGATGGCGTTTTTACGTAACCCCGCTGCAAAAGCATACACCTTTGATGCTATGGGTAAGGGGTGGCTTGAAGTTGTAGGATCGATTAAATCTGATGAAGATTTTTTTAAAAGGAATCTTCCTTGCATTGAGTCTGCGATACGCGATTGGTTGGAAGAAGAACAAGATTTAGCGCTGAAAATGAGTGATGAGCTCGGGGTGTTGGTCGATACACGAATTCGCGGCAATCGAACAATGGAAAAGCGAATTGAGACAGAAAAGCAACGAATGGAAAAAGATAAAATATTGCTGTCCCAATTTTCGTTCCCACTTAAAGACATTGTGTCTCCACTAATTGTAAGTTTAAATTTAAAATCTGGAATTTTGTTTTGCGATGTAGAGGTTCAGGTTCGGCAAATAACAATAGATTCGATAAATCATCGCAGAAGCATTGGTTCTCAACTTAACCCCATAAGAAATCAGCTCGAAAAATGTCGGAGAGAGAATACTGATGAGTTCAATGCTATTGAAAACGAGCTTTCTATACTAGTAAAGAAAAAGGGCAGTGGTCCCAATCCTCACCTGCCGTATACAAGGTTCGATGATTTACTAGAAGAATCATTGGGAAATAGATTCACCTCGGTAGTGATAAGATTGGAGCGAGATTTTAATAAACACCTCAATAAATCACGAGTGTTTGTGAGGGAGTATGAAGAGTGTGTCCGTACTTTTTACTCAGTCGTAGTACAGCACCTCGAAAATTATAAAGAACCTTCTCCTAAAATGAAGGTGAAAAAAGATGAGGAGGAAACTGATACAGCAACCTAAGCGTATGTTCTAGTTCCAAAACACTCTTGGAAAGTCAGTAGAATAAGCATTGTTGAATCACTCTTTGGGAGATTCAACGCTAGGAGGAAATTAAGATGCAGGAAATTTTACGAGATATTATTAGTACGGTCCCACAAGGATATTTCTTTGATTCTCACTTTGTCATCGAAAAACTCGCTGAAGAGTACCCAAAGGTTTATGAAAGCGAGGTTCCTAAAGATAATCTTGCCTCGTATCACAGCGTATTGGCGAGAAGAATTAAGCAACTCCCAGGTTCTTTGGTTGAACAAAAAGAAGAAAAAAGCTGGTCGAAAAATATTAATGGCAACTACTCCGAGTGCGTTTTATGGAGAAGA
This sequence comes from Sphaerochaeta sp., assembly GCA_035647415.1. Classification (GTDB taxonomy): domain Bacteria; phylum Spirochaetota; class Spirochaetia; order Sphaerochaetales; family Sphaerochaetaceae; genus Sphaerochaeta. Next base: position 7,960 of record DASRNL010000177.1, read on the forward strand.
GTAGTGCAGAGCTCGTAGGTTATACACTTGATCAATAACTCCTATGTAGAGTGCGGATGCTCTCTTTTCTAGTAGAAATATTAGGAGAAGACCGCCTGCATATAGGCGTTCAGCGATGCTCCTTCGTACATCAGGTTATAGAGGGCAGTGACGATGGGAAACTCCTCCTTCATCCCCTGCTGCTCTACAAGCTCACCCATGAGTCGAACAGTTCTGCTACCTTCGATAACGGTCGCAGAATGTCCATTATCTAAGCTGAAGCCCTTGCCCATCAAAAGGCCAAGGGTACGGTTTCTCGACAGGTCATTGAGGCTGGTAAGTCCGAGGTCTCCAATACCACAGTAGCGGAAGATTGTCTCATCACTGCACCCATAGAGGCCGAGGAAGGCGCGCATCTCTGCTACCGCCTTGGTATAGATGAGAAAGTCAACATTCGGCGAGTTGAAGCGCCCGCTGACCAAGCCGATGGCAATCGCATACATATTCTTCAGCAGGCTCATCAGCTCTACTGAGCGGATATCGCTGATGTAGTCGAGATAGAGACCGGTATAGGAGAGGATGGAGTGCTTAAGGTAGATGTAATCCTCACGGCTGCCACCAAAGGTGAAGGCAGATGGTAGGCCATGGAGCACCTCGATAGCGAAGGTCGGCCCCTTCATGCTCGCCCTGCGGGCGAAGGGAATCTGCTCGGTGATGAACGCCCCCTCCTCACTCATCCCCTTGGCGAGGTTGATTACCAAACACTCATCCTTTACCAGGGATGTAATCGATTCACTGAAACTGACAATCACCTTCGAAGGGATGACCAAGAGGATACAATCTGCTTCTGAGAAGATCATCGAATCACTGGTCGCTCTGATAGTGGTGTTGAGAAAGTGGGTGGGGAAGTACTTGGTGTTGCGGTGGTTGGTGTTGATATCTGCAACTACATCCTCTTCGATAGAGTGGATGATCACCGTATTGTTGGTATTCCAGCTGAGGCGTTCTGCCATCGCAGTGCCGAAAACGCCAGCTCCCGCTATGACTATCGTCTGATGATCTGACATGGATACTCCTTTTCAGGGTGTGGGTAGATCATAGCGGTGTGAGGAATATCTGCTTCATAGAAGATTTCAGCGTGCTCTTGGACAAAGCCTAGGCGGGTATAGAAGCCGAGGCTTGCCATCTGTGCATGGATATAGAGCCCTTCGTCGATCAGAGAGATTCCGCAGCGGACGATATGTTCCCCTAAGCCTGTACCCCGATAGGCGGGCAGAACAGCGATCCGCTCAAGCTTGGTGCCACGGTCGGTCTTGCGAATCCTTGCCGTGGCGATCGCCTCTGTATCTTTGAGGATGAGCAGATGGGCACTGCACTCATCATTGCCATCGAAGTCCACCGCTTCAGGTACCCCCTGACCCTCTACAAAGACTGTCCTACGGACCGCTTGGCACTGGGCTAAAAGGGCAAGGTTCTCTGGTGTATGCTCCCAGTCAAAGGGGAGGTATATGACAGAATCTTTCATTCTGTCTATAGTACAGAGCTCGCCTTGCTTATACAAGAGGGCTTATGCTGTGGGGTCGACTGCCTTGAAGAGGTAGATCCTGCTTCCCATATCTCCGATAGAGCGGGTCATCGCATCGAAGCCGGTGCCGTTGTACTGTGGGTTGAGCTTGATCCCCTTATAGGCGATCTGCTCTCCACTCGCTCTATAGTGCTCCACTTCACTATCTAGGGAGATCGCCTTGCTGATTGTCTCCTGCACGATGCCCCCTTCGGTGGTGGGCAGGGGGCTGAGGTGCTTGGTCAGCTCGCCAAGCAGCTGCATATCAAGGCGCTGCTGGCGGGGGAAGACCTCATAGACGATATTGGTATCGACCGCTTTGATCCTGAGGGTATCAAGCGGTGGGTTGATTGTGGCGACCCGCTGGGCAAAGAGGACCAAGAGTGTTTGTTTATCGGCACTCGCAACAGCCCAGATGATCTGGTTTTCCCCTTCGCTGATCAACTGCACTCGAGTAAAGACGCCGTACTGCAAGATGGCACGGTAGCCCTTATAGAAGGCGATCTGGGAGCGGATCATCTCTCGCTCGGTTCGCTTCAAGCGTCCTAAGTCGATGCTATACCCCAGCGACCCAAAGGCGGCCACATTGAAAGCACTCTCTAAGTCACTGCTTCTGAGGCTCTGGTGGTTCGCCCCTGCGGTTACCGTTGCACTGATAGTCGATAAGGGGTAGGCGAAGCTACTGCTCTCTTGAATCGCAAGGCGAGCGAGCACGTCGGTGGTCTTACTGACCTCCGCCTGGCTCATATAGCAGAGCATCCCCAAATCGAAGCGGGTGGTCTCAAAGAGGACCTGGGGAAAGGCGTGGGTGAGCTTTTCAAGCAGTTCGTAGAGACCGAGGGTATAGCGGTGGAGGAACTCTCCATAGTGACGTATCTCAGCGTTGCTACTATAGAGGTCGCTAAAGGTACGGTTGAAATCCCACTTGATATAGTCGACCTGGGCGAGGCGGAAGAGTTCACTCAAGGTACGATAGAGGTACTCCCGCACATCCTGACGGCTAAGGTCAAGGATGTACTGATGCTTGGAAACACTCGCTTGGCGTCCAGGGATGGCGATCACCCATTCTGGGTGTGCTTTGTAGAGCTGACTTTCGATACTGACCATCTC
>DASRNL010000178.1:0-2763 GCA_035647415.1 Sphaerochaeta sp.
GCGATATAGAGCACCACGCCTAAGAGCCCCATCTCAGGGCTGCCGAGGCTGTGGTGACGGATTGCAGTGGTCACCGCGGGTGAAAACCCTGCCTTCTTTAGCAGATGGGCTGCTACCGGACCGTGGAGAAGCACCGGAGTCCGTCTCTCTTCTTCGCTTACCATAAGGTTCTTCTGCTCTGTATACTGCAGCAGTGCATCAAGCTTCCACTCACGACAGAGGTCATGATAGAGACACGCAAGGCGCACTTCATCGCGATCGAGCGCAAGGCGGTGATGCATCACATACCGCTCTGCAGTCAAGGCGACCGCTTCGCTGTGCAATCTGCGGGCAAGGGAGAGGTGCTGCTTATAATCGATAAAGCTGGTGGGTATCAAGGTAGGCTGCTACCTCCGCTGGCACGAGGCTTCGAATCGACGCAGGGATCTCCTCGGTGCTGCCAAGAGCATTGAGAGCCTTGCGGACGGTGGTTGAGCTATCGCCTTGTAGCACATTTTCTAGATAGAGAAGATCAAGGTCAGGGTCTGCGATAGGCTGCGCTTCCTTCTCCCGTCGGATGGCGATAAAGCGTACCAACGCTTTTAATTTTTCATAGGAGTTCCAGCGCACCAAATCCGCCAAGAGATCATCGCCGATCACCACCGCCAATCTGTCTGCTATCGGATAGGTCTCATAGAGGTGGATTACCGTATCGTAGGTATAGGAGATCCCTGTGCGTTCTAGCTCACAGGGATCGATGATGAACTCTATGGGTGGATCGTCAGGGTAGTGGCTTGGGTAGGCGTCGAGCGCCAGACGCAACATCGCAAGGCGATGGTGCTCAGAGGCAGGCACTGCCTCAGGTTTGAAGTGGTTCCGCTTCAGGGGGACAAAGATGAAACGGCGGATATCGGTCGCGTTCACCACAGCGTGCACGAGGTACAGATGCCCCAGATGCACCGGGTCAAAGCTCCCTCCGACCATAGCTGTAGGGATACGCTCCCTCACCTATCACGCTCCTCTTCTTTTTCACGGTAGCGCTGCACCATCTGCATGAACACCTGCTTTACCGTCTCAACGCCGATATCCAGATACGCACAGACGCCGATCACCTGCATATCAGGATACTTCTCTTGTAGGGCAACCAACCGCTCTTCAGTCCCCGGCTCATCGATCTTGGTACCGAGAATCACCTGCTCTTTTTCGAGCAGCGATGCTTCATAGCTGCCGAGCTCCTCTAAGAGTATATCATACGCATCGAGGTAGCGATCATCTGAAAGATCGATAAGGAAGGCTAGACCACTGGTTCGGGCGATATGGCGGAGGAAGGTAAAGCCCATCCCCGCCCCCTCGCTCGCCCCTTCGATAATCCCTGGGATATCTGCCAGCACGACATCGTGTTCGCCGTAGCGCATCATCCCCAGCTGAGGAATCCGCGTGGTAAAGGGGTAGCCGGCGACCTTCGCTCGGGCGTTGGTAAGCATATTCAGCAGGCTGGACTTCCCTGCATTGGGAAAGCCGACAAAGCCGATATCGGCGATGATCAAGAGCTCTACGCCGATGCGCAGCGCCTGCCCAGGACGTCCGGGCTGGGCGTATCGGGGGGCTTGGTTGGTGGAGGAGCGGTAGTGCCAGTTGCCCTTCCCTCCTCGGCCTCCGCTGAGAAAGACCCAACGCTCCTTTCCGGTGAGGTCTTTGATCACCTCCCCGGTATCAGCGTCCTTGATCACCGTCCCCGGTGGGACTGCGATCTCGACATCCACCCCATCGCGGCCACTGCGCCGTCTGCCCATCCCACCGTGCCCGTTTTCTGCACGAAAGTGGCGCACCTGCTTTAAGTGCGCGAGGGTTCGCAGGTTCTCACGGACGACAAAGATGACATCGCCGCCCTTGCCCCCATCGCCGCCATCAGGGCCACCACGGGGGATAAACTTTTCACGACGGAAGGAAACACAACCGTTGCCTCCGTTTCCGGAGGCAACATCAATATAGGTTTCGTCTGCGAATCCAAACATTATAGTCCTATGCGCACCTACTCAGTTTCAATACTGACGTATTTGCGGTTGCGGCGTGTGTGGTAGAGGACCTTGCCCTGCTCTTTGGCAAAGAGGGTAAAGTCTCGGCCACAGCCGACGTTCAGCCCTGGGTGGATCTTCGTACCGCGCTGACGCACCAGTACTTCACCAGCTTTTACCTGCTGGCCACCGTAGCGTTTGACGCCCATACGTTGGGCATTGGAATCTCGACCGTTGCGGGAACTTCCGCCACCTTTCTTCTTAGCCATACTCTCCCTCCTTAGCCAACGATCTTGTCAATTGTGATAAGCGAGTAGCGCTGGCGATGCCCCTGTGTGCGGCGGTAGCCTTTTCTGCGCTTCTTCTTAAAGATACGAATCTTCTCACCCTTGATATCGCCGACCAAGGTCGCCTGGACCTTCGCGTTTGCGACATAGGGGGTACCAAAGGTTGCATCCTCATCTTTTACGACAGCCAGTACGCTCTCATACTCAAGTGCGGTTCCTGCTTCGCCACCGGCGATGTAGTCGATCTGGACGGTTTCACCCTCCACCGCTTTGTACTGTTTGCCGAGAATTTCTACTAGTGCATACATCTCGATAACATCCTTGATTTATTTTCTGCATCCCCCTTATACCATAGAAGTAAAAAGCATGGCAAGTGCTTGAGGAGTAATTCCTCACAAATCAAGGAAAAACCCCTTGAAAACTTACCGACCGGTAAGTTAGTATAGCGTATGACTAAACGAAATATTATCACCACCCTCCTC
>DASRNL010000179.1:0-2178 GCA_035647415.1 Sphaerochaeta sp.
TGAAGATCCAGCGCCAGAGGACTCCGGTTACGACAAAGGAGAGGGAGAGGGGGAAGAGATAGATGGTACGCAGCACTCCTTCAGCTTTGAGGTTTGAGTACAAGAGATAGGAGAGAAAGAACCCTCCTACGATACAGATAGCGATAAAGAAGACCGTGAAGTAAATGGTGTTGCGGATATCGGTGCGGAATCGCTGGGTCTTAAAGAGCTCGACATAGTTCTCAAAGCCTACGTTCGTCATATCAACCCGAACGGAATCCCACGCGGAGAAGGAGACTCTAAGTGACCAGCCGATAAACCCATAGACGAAGAGAAAGAGAATCAGCAGGAAAGGAATCAGGACGATTACTGCCGTCCTTCGATCTCGTTTAGAACAGTACATACTACCTCACTTTGGATAGAAGCCTGTGGCCGGCCAAGCGGCTAGCCACAGGTATTCAAAGCGTGTTACGCCTCCCTAATTAGGGTGCGTACCGGTCGGCTGCTGCCTGGAATTCGGCAATGGCCTTGTCGACATTCAGCTCAGTGGTGAAGAGTGCCATGATGTCGTTGATACGAGTCAGCCACGGCTCACTGATCGCTGCACCGTGTGCAACAGAAGGAACGATCGCATCGCGGGCAAAGTCATCCATCGCTGCGTTGAGGTAGCGATCGTAGAGGCCTCGGTCGCCGTCGATACGGGCAGGGATCGAACCCTTGATCGGGTTGAACGCATCCTGTCCTTCTCGAGAGGCACAGACGGTGAGCCACTTGATGACGTTGTCGCGGTTGGGGGCGTTCTTCGGCAGGCCGAAGGAGTCGCTGAGCATGTTGAAGACGCCAGCGGTTCCTGGTGCGGGAGCCCACTCCCAATCTTCGCCTTGCTTGAAGCCCTGGCTATAGAAGTAGCCAGCTGCCCAGTCACCCATGACGTTGATGGCTGCTTTGCCTTCGGCAACGTAGCCAGCTGCATCCATGTTAGCAAGTGCTGCGTGGTCACGGTTCACATAGCCGAGGATCTTGGTGTAGATCGTCAGCGCTTCGCGGACACGGTAGTCGTTCCACTTGACGTTGCCCTTCCAGAGCTCACGATATCCATCGGGTCCGAGGGTGGAGAGCAGTACGTTCTCCATCAGGTGGGTCGCTGCCCAGCTCTCGTTATCACCGAGGGCGAGGGCGGGAATTCCATTGCGCTTGAAGACTTCAGCGGCGTCGAGGAACTCATACCAAGTGGTGGGAACCTTCAAGCCAAACTGGTTGAAGAGCTTCGGGGAGTACCACATGACGTTGGATCGGTGGATGTTGACCGGGATCGAGTAGACCTCGCCCTCGTGACTGATAATATCAATTACGTCGGCGGGGAACTTGTCGAGGTATCCAGCATCGCGAAGGACGAAGGTGATTGGCTCCATATAGTCGTTTACGACCCAAGTGTCGATCAGTTCATGTCCTGCGTGTACCTGGAAGGTATCAGGGGGGTTACCACCCTGCATCCGGGTGCTCAGCACAGCCTTAGCGTTGGTGCCAGCTCCTCCCGCTACCGTTGCGTTGATCAGTTCAATACCAGGGTACCGGCTCTCAAAGACCTCAATCATCGCTTCAAGACCTTCGGCTTCACCGCCAGCGGTCCACCAGCTGAAGATCTCTAGGGAGTCCTTTTCTTCTTTTACTCCTTGAGCAAAGACGACACTTGTTGCCAAGAGGGCGACAAGTAAGACTACGAATAGTTTTTTCTTCATTTCTCACTCCTTTTTTTCCTACTTCACTGAAGTAGTTACATTTGCATTTCTATCTGATCCAGCCGTTGTAAGCTCAACACCACACTTCGAATGGTGTGGTAGTTGACCTTCCACGAGTGGCTCATATGACTCCAAATAGGCTTTCCATCCTCTTCTAAGAGCGCCAACCACTCCCCGACTTCGTGGTTGATCATCTTATCAAAGACGAAGCGGTGGACATTCTCATATACCGCTAGGTACTTCTCATCCCCGTAGAAGCGGTATGCATCGAGCATACCGATGAGGAACTCAGCCTGCTGCCAGAACTCCTTGCTCCTATCGTAGACCTTAGATCCATCCAAGGAACCCTCTACAAAGACTCCTCCGTGCTTCCAATCGACGCCAAACGCAACAGCGTGATTTAATAGCTTCTCAAACATCGGGTCATACTCACTACGGTCCACAGCAAGGACTCTGAGAG
>DASRNL010000180.1:0-2472 GCA_035647415.1 Sphaerochaeta sp.
GATACCACCCGCTTTGTCCCCCTCGGTATGACCGAAGAATTGAGTCTGCGCGAGATGCTCACTAAACATGAGAAGGGCAAGGAGTTCGGCCACATCGTCAGCGATAAGAGCCTCTTTCCCTACCTCCACGATGACAAAGGAGAGACCCTCTCCTTCCCACCGGTGATCAACAGCGCCTCGATCGGTGCGGTGGAAGCCGGGGATGAAAATATCTTCGTTGAACTCAGTGGCCCGGGCCTCGATGATCTTTTGCTCGCCGCCTCGATCCTCGCCTGTGATATGGCGGATATGGGATGGGAGATCCTCCCGGTGGAGGTCTCCTTCCCCCATGAGACAGCCTATGGGAGCAAGATCACCGTGCCGTACTACTTCCAAGAGAAGAGCAGTGCGACGGTTGAGGAGATCCACAAGACCCTCGGCGAAGCGCTCTCGCACGCCGAGATTGTGACCGCCTTAGCCCGTATGGGTATCGATGCGGTCTGCTGCGACGATGGGCTGATCAGCGCGACAATACCACCGTGGAGAAATGACTTCCTCCATGCGGTGGACCTGGTGGAAGAGGTGATGATCGGCCACGGTTTGGGGAACTTCGCCCCAGAGATGCCCCACGACTTTACCGTCGGCAGGCTCACCGAAGCCGAAGAGCTCGCCCGCACGGTGAAGACGCTGATGGTGGGCTTGGGCTTCCAGGAGATGATGTACAACTACCTCGGCAGCCGCCGCAAGTACATCACCAATATGCGCTACCCGGAGGAGAAGTGTATCTTCATCGCCAACCCGATGAGTGAGAACTACGAGGTGGTCCGTCCCTCGATCCTCCCTTCGCTTATGGAGAGTGAGAGCGCCAGTGCCCACTCCCCATATCCGCATAAGATCTTTGAGGTCGGTAAGATCGCCTTCCGCGACGCCAATGATCCCAGCGGTACGGTCACCCGTAACGCCTTGGGCTTTCTTGCTAGTGATAGGCTGATGGGCTATAACGATGTGGCGGCGATGATCGCCACCCTCAGCTACTACCTCCGTCTGGAGTACACCCTCGCCGAAGTGGTCGATGGTCGCTTCATCGAAGGCCGAGCAGCCCAGATCCTCATCAACAAAAAGGCGATCGGTATCTTCGGAGAGATCCACCCACAGGTGTTGGAGAACTGGGGATCGGCGATGCCGACGATCGCCTGTGAGATCGACCTAGACCTCCTACGAGCCTATCGCTAAGGAGCGCGGAGGAAACTCCGCTGCTCTGTATATTGGATGCATAAAAATGCATAAGCACTTGACAGGAGCCTTGGCTGCAGGCTAGGGTTTGGACATGAAAATTATGACTATTGTTACAAAGCACCACCATCACCTCGTCTCTGCACAACCGTGACCGGTGGGCTCTGATCGTCATACAGACCTCCGCGTTCGCGGAGGTCATACTTTTTTTAGGGGGATACTATGGCAGATGTACTACGAATTGCAATCCAAAAGAGTGGCAGGCTCAGCAAAAAAAGCCTTGCTATTATCAAACAGTGTGGGATTACCTTCGGCAGCGATGAGCGGGTGCTCAAAGAGCAGGCGACGAACTTCCCCTTGGAGTTCCTCTATGTACGTGATGATGACATCCCTGCGTACATCGCAGATGGGGTAGCGGATATCGGCATCGTCGGGCGCAATGAGTTCGATGAACAGGGCCGCGACCTTGCCGTGCTGCGAGATCTGGGCTTCTCCCGCTGTCGCCTCTCCATCGCCGTCCCCCACGGCTTTGCCTATGAAGGCCTACAGAGTCTCGCAGGCAAGCGGATTGCCACCAGCTACCCCAATATCCTCAAACAGATCCTTGAAAAAGAGGGTATAGAGGCGAGCTTTGTCCAGGTCTCCGGCTCGGTGGAACTCACCCCAGCGGTCGGGGTGGCGGATGCCATCTGTGATCTAGTCTCCACCGGAGCGACGTTGGCGATGAATGGCCTGAGAGAAGTGGAGCAGGTCTACCACTCCACCGCGGTGATGATCGGCCGCCGAGATTTAAGCAAAGAAAAAGAGACCATCTTAGATCGACTGCTTCTGAGGATCGATGCGGTGATGCGCGCCGCCTCCTATAAGTACATCATGTTCAACCTCCCTGAGGCGCATGTTTTGGCAGTCAGTGAGCTGATCGGCGGGATGAAGAGCCCGACGGTCACCCCGCTCCTAGAAAAAGGGTGGGTGAGTGTACAGAGCGTGGTAGCGGAGGATCGATTCTGGGATGTCTTTGAGCAGCTTAAAGAGCTCGGTGCCCAAGGGATCCTCGTCACCCCGATTGAAAAGTTGGCAGAGTAAGCGATGAATTCTATAAGTTGTTTCTACGATCCAGACCCCGCTGAATATGCAACCCTGCTCGCTCGCCCGACGCTTGAGCGCAGGCAGCTAACAAGCAGTGTGAGCGAGATCCTTGCAACGGTAGCAGCGGAGGGTGATCAGGCCACCGTTGCAAGGATCTCGCTCACACTGCTTGTT
>DASRNL010000181.1:0-4895 GCA_035647415.1 Sphaerochaeta sp.
ATCCTGAGGATATCTCCAAGGACGCCCTTGAGCTTTGGTCAAAAAATGGCACCGTCTATGCGATTCCCTTCTCCACTTCACCCTTCTTCTTCCTCTACAACAAGGATCTCTTCACCCAGTATGGCGTGAAGACCCCCCTACAGTTGACAGCAGAAAATGCGTGGACCTGGGAAGCTTTCCGTACGATCAGTAAACAGATCAAGGATCGCAGTGGTATCTGGGCATATCAGAGTGTCGATGGACAGGGCTACGATGCTCGAATCCTTCACAACCTCGCTCCAATCGTCCGCTCCTATGGTGGAGATTTCTGGACCGACGATGGCAAGGTATTGATCAACACCCCAGAGGCAGTCGCTGCTGTCACGCTCTTCCATAAGATGGTCTATGAAGACAAGTCCGTCGTTCCTCCAGGGAACCAGAGCGACTTCTTCGCCGGCAACGCTGCGATGACCGTCGGTCAGGTCTCTCGAGTCTCCAAGCTCAATGAGTCCGACTTCGCCTGGGAAATCGCCCCGATGCCCAAGGGAGTAGAAGGCGATGCCCCGGTCATCGGACAGGCCGCTATCGGAGCCCACTCCAAGGGGAAAAACGTAGCAATCGCAAGCGAACTGGTCGCCTATATGACCAACAAAACTTCGGTCGCAGCGATGGCAGGTATCTGGCCACCGGCACGTAAATCCGTCCTCGAGAGTGAGGCGTTCCTCACCAGCAACCCGAGCATCGAAAAAGCACAGATGAGTGCAGCGGTCGCCGACTCGATCAAGAGCGGTCGAGTGCTTCCGAGCCATGTCATGTACCCACAGATTGAAGTGGAGTCCCGCATGGTCTTCGATAAGCTGTGGAACCCCAATGCCAACATCAAGGCGATCCTCGATGAGGTAGCTGCGGTCTACAAAAAGTATATGTAAGGGATGAGAGAGGAGAGAGAAGGATCCATGAAGCAACAAACCCCTATCAGTGAAAAGCGGCGTCGTGCCATAACCGGGTGGTTGTTTATCACCCCGCAGATGGTGGGCTTCATCATAATCGTCCTCTTTCCTCTCGTCTCGGTCTTTATCTTCAGTATGCAGGAGAAGAACCTCCTCTTTGGAATCAGTTCTTTTGCTGGCCTGACCAACTTCAAACGGTTGTTTGCAGACCCACTCTTTGTGAAGTCTTTGCTCAACACCTTTGTCTTCAGCGCCGGCGTCGTGCCACTGAACCTAATTTTAAGCTTGCTCCTCGCCCTCTACCTTGCAGGTGGAGGCGAGGGGACTCGCTTTGTCCGTTCGATCATCTTCCTTCCGGTGATCACCAGTGGGGTCGCCTGGGCGATCGTCTGGAAGTACCTGCTCCAAGGGGGAAGCGATGGACCGATCAACGCCCTCTTGTTCTTCTTCGGCATCCAAGGGCCCAACTGGCTCTTTGAGAAAGGGTGGGCGATGGGCAGTGTAATCATGATTCGGGTGATGAAGAACCTCGGTATGAACGTGCTAATCTTCATGGGAGCGGTGCTCAACCTCGACCAGGACGCCTTAGAAGCGGCACAGATCGATGGAGCCAAGCGCCTGCGCCTCTTCTTTCAGATTAAGCTACCGCTTTTGATGCCCACGGTTCTGATGGTCTCGATTGTGACGATTATCGGCTCGATGCGAGTCTTCGATACAATCAAACTGATGACCGATGGCGGGCCCGAAGGCTCGACGATGGTCCTAGTCTTCTATATCTATCACCAAGCATTCAAGATGTTCAATATCGGCTTTGCCTCAGCCTTAGCGGTGATCCTCTTCGGTATTGTCCTCCTATTGACGTTGCTGCAGTGGACAGCACGAAAGCGGGTGTCACACTATGAAATCTAACCGTATCTCTACATGGATCTTTGTCATCCTGCTGACCTTGCTCTTCGTCTATCCCTTCTGGTGGATGGTCGTCAACTCGCTGAACAACCACGCCGATATCTTTGGCAAGCCTCGCCTGCTGCCTACCTCGTGGAAGTTTGAAAACTATAAAGAAATCTTTACCGTCCAGCCGTTCGCCCGTCACTACGCCAACACCCTCTTGGTAGCGATTCTTGGGACAGTGGGCAATGTCTTCTTTGCCGCCCTGGCTGGGTACGCGTTTGCACGGATTCAGTTCCCCTTAAGAAATGTCGCCTTCCTCTTGATCCTCACCGCCTTGATGATGCCCATCGAGGTGACGATTGTCCCCCTCTTCTTCCAAGTTCGCAAGTTCGGGGGGCAGAACAGTCTGGTACCCTTGATTCTCTTGGGAATCTTCGGTGGCCAAGGAGCATTCTCCACCTTCATGCTCCGACAGTTCTATGTCACTGTCCCCGCAGAGTTGGAGGAGGCAGCCCGCCTGGACGGACTGCCCCCATTGAAAATTTTTACAAAGATCATGCTGCCTGTTGCCATCCCGGTGCTCAGCTCGGCAGCGATTCTCGCTTTTATCGCCATCTGGAATACCTATCTGGAGCCGCTGGTCTTCCTCAGCTCGCTGGAGAAGTTCACCCTACCGCTCTCGTTGACCAACTTCAACGATACCTATGGGCTGCCCCAGTGGCACCTGCAGCTCGCAGCGACTACGCTCTCGATTATTCCTATCATGGCAGTCTATCTAGTGTTCCAAGAGAAAGTCACAGATGCTATGGTGAGCTCTGGATTGAAGTAGGAGAAACAATATATGCAGACATTACAATATGAGTTAGTCGTAGTCGGTGGTGGAATAGCAGGTTCTATGGCTGCCATCGCAGCAGCTCGACAGGGAGTCTCAGTGCTCCTCATCGAGGAGGAGGGGTATCTCGGGGGCTCGCTTACCGCTCGAGGAACCGGACCGATGATGACCTTCCATGCCGGTGAAGTGCAGGCGGTGCAAGGGATCGTCGATGAAATGATTCAGCGCTTAGTTGCCAAGGGTCTCTCCGTTGGCCATATCCCTGACTCCACCGGGTATACCTATACCGTAACACCCTTCGATAGCGAGGGGATGAAGCATGAGCTGGAGCTGATGTGCCTCGAAAGTGGGGTGACCCTGCGCTACCATAGCTCGGTCGTCGAGACCCATGTTACCGATGGTACTCTCACCGCTATCACCTGTATCTGTGCCTCCAATCTCTATAGAGTCACCGGAGAGTACTTCATCGATGCAACAGGCGATAGCGATCTGATTGCAATGGCAGGCATCCCCTACGTCCAAGGACGAGAGAGCGATGGAAAGGATCAACCTCTGACGATGAACTTTAAACTCTCAGGGGTCGACCTCGATGCGATCCGCGCCCTGATGGCGAGCGAGGTCGAGCGGTTCCCCTTCCTCGCCCCGAAGGCGGGATTGGAGAAACAGGCGGTCCGTCTCTCCTTCAGTGGCTTTGTCGAGGAGGTGATCGAGGCTCGAGAGCGAGGGGAGATCACCTTTGACCGGGATATCGTCCTGGTCTTTGAGACCAATACCCCCGGAGAAGTGATCGTCAATATGAGCCGAATCCTCGATACCAACGCCGTCGACCCAGTAGAGCTTACTGCAGCGGAGATCGAGGGAAGGCGACAGGTGTGGGAGCTCTATCACTTCCTCAAGAAGCGTATCCCGGGCTTTGCTCAGGCCTCGCTGATCAACAGCGGACCGCACGTTGGAATCCGCTCCTCGCGCCGACTGCAGGGCCTGTACGTTGTCACCGCCGAGGATGTGATCGGGGAACGGAAGTTTGAGGATGCGATTTCAGCGTGTGGGTATCCCATCGATATCCACTCCCCCGATGGGGATGCTACTGACTCCACCTTCCTCCGTGAAGGAGGGTACTATACCATCCCGCTTCGCGCTCTGCTCAACGATACCCTCAGCAACGTCGTGGCAGCGGGGAGGAATATCAGCTGTACCTTTGAAGCCCATGCGAGCTTGCGGGTGAGCCCGAGTGCCGGTGCCATCGGCCAGGGGGCAGGGACTGCGGTGGCAGTCGCCCTGCAAACAGAGAGCACCCTCACAACCCTCTCCATCGAGGAACTCCAGAAGCGGCTGCGAGCAGCTGGGGCGTTCTTAGGATGAAGAAGGAGTTCAAGCGGGTAACGTTACAGGATGTAGCCAAAGCGGCGGAGGTCTCATACGCCTCCGTCTCGGCGGTGCTCAACGACAAGATTGGCCCTTCGATTCGAGTCAGTGAGAAGACCCGTAAGAAGATTCTCGCCTGTGCAGATCGCTTGGGGTATATCCCCAATATCGCTGCTCGCCGATTAAAGAGTGGGCACAACTCGCTGATCGCTGTCTTTACGTACGAACAGATATTTCCCATCGAGTCGGAGAATGAGTTCTACCGCTTCTTCGTCGGTGTACAGGAGAGTGCAGCCAAACTGGGCTACGACCTGCTGATTCTTAACAACCGCCCAACCGAGGAGAGCTCCAGAAGAGCCGCCCTTGCCGATGGGGCGGTGATGATTGGGGTGAACCGAGATGATCGGGGGATCAAGCGGCTGATCCAAGCGAACTTCCCACTGGTCTTTGTAGGAAGGCGGGAGGTAGGGGAGGAGAGAACCCATTGGGTGACCTTCGACTATGAGACGGTCATCAACCAGATGGTCGACCACCTCGCCCCCTACGCCAAGAGCGGTACACTGATCTATATCGAATCTCAGGAGCAGGAGCGCGAGCCGCGGCGTGATAAACGTCGCTTCCTCCTCGCTGCCGCAGAGGCAAACAATGTGGAAGTAGAGATCCTCTACGCTGATGCGCATAACCGCATCTCCGATGCGACCTTCGCGAGGATTTTGGAGGTGGGGGTGGTAATCTTCGATCGGATCTTTCTTCTCGACCCCTTTGAAGAGCGGCTTGCTCAAGCAGGGGTCAGCCTCGGGGTCGACCTTCGCGCAGCGGTCTTCGAAGATGATTGGCAGGGCACCCATACCCATTGGACCCGGTGGACCAACCAACGC
>DASRNL010000182.1:0-2287 GCA_035647415.1 Sphaerochaeta sp.
GTCCTCAAGATTGTGGTTCCCGAAGACAAAGAAGAGCGGTTTGTTTAAGCTGGAGATGATGAACTCATAGTAGCGCAGCGGTAGGTCCCCTGCGGCGAGAACCATATCGACATCGCCGTAGCGGCTGCTGACATTGTGTGAGTAGACTAGAGGGTCAGTCGCATCGCTGATACAGAGAATTTTCACACAGACTCCCGTTTCTCATCCACCGGCCATACGGCGGTGATCGCCCGTACCAAGGCGCTAAAGCGCTCCTTCACCCGCTCGCCGGTCTCGATCACCTCAGCGTGGCTGAGCCGCTGATCTAAGACCCCAGCAGCCATATTGGTGATACAGCTGATACCGAGGGTGCGCATCCCCATATGGCTGGCAGCGATCGCCTCCGGGGCGGTCGACATCCCCACTGCATCGGCTCCGAGGACCCGAGCAGCTCTGATCTCTGCCGGTGTCTCAAAGGAGGGGCCAGCGAAGAACATATAGACTCCCTCCTGCAAGTGTTGGTCGAGCCCTTTAGCAGTGACACGAGCGAGGTCGCTGAGCTCTTGGTCGTAGGCGCTGCTCATATCGAAGAAGCGCAGGCCCAGCTGATCGACATTCGGTCCGCGCATCGGGTTGTCGGCAACCAAGCGGATATGGTCGGTGATCAGCATCAAATCCCCTGCTGAAAAACTCTTGTTCACTCCGCCTGCTGCATTGGTTATCAACAGCTCCCCGATACCGAGGGCGTGCATCACCTGGATGGGGAAGACCACCTGGTCCATCCCATACCCCTCGTAGTAGTGAAAGCGTCCTTGCATGCAGAGCACCCGCTTATCTTCGAGCCACCCTGCCACCAGTCTGCCCTTGTGCCCAAAGACTGTGGAGACGGGGAAGTGGGGAATATCCTTATACGAGATCGCAATCGGGTCGACGAGCTCGTCGGCAAGGCCACCGAGACCGCTGCCGAGCACCATCCCAATCTGCAACGCTTCGGTGCCGACTCGGCTTTTGATATACATTGCAGCTTCCTGCATCTTATCCAATAGATTATCCATACGCTCCTCCTAGACCGCCATCATTGTATCAGATACTCTCTCCCTCTGTGGGATCTTTTTTTGCCACGACCAAGACTGCGAAGGCCACCACGAAGAAGAGTATCCTGCCAAGGGGATACGGGATCGGTAAAAAGTGTAGGACGGTGAGGACTATACCAAAGAAGGAGACAGCCCAGAGAGTACCAAACGCCCCTTTACCTCCGAGGCGCAGCGCTATGACTGCTAAGAATCCCACTCCAAACCGTAGCACCCCCTGGTAGGTGATCAAAAGGATTCCTCCGCCAAGGCCAGCGAGTGCTCCGCTGATCAACACCCCGATATAGCGGACAGGGGTCGGCGAAAAGCCCGCCACGTGAGCGGAGAGCGGATCGCGACCTACGGCGCGCAGCCGCAGACCAAAGCGGGTGTAGTGGAGGGTGAGAAAGGCGATAATCCAGATTCCAAAGGCCAACCAAGTGCTCCAGTAGCTCTGCATGAAGAAGAGAGGACCGAGGATCGGGATCTTCTCCAAGAAGGGAATATTCCTCGGTACCATGATCGTTGTGATAACCAGCGGCTTTCCAGTGGAGACCTTCTGCACAAAGTAGTTGTACAGGGCGAAGGAAAACATATTGACTGCAACAGCGCTGAGAATCTGATCTGCCTTACAGCTGATCGACGGATATGCGTGCAAGAGGCTGATCAACGCTCCACCGAGGAGGCTGAAGAGCAGGCCAAAGATCAAAACTGCATTGGGAGAAAGGGCGGTCTGCTCAAGCAGGCTGATGCTCAAGGCAGCGAAGAAAGAACCGTTGATCATAAAGCCCTCTAAGGCGAGGGGCGAAACATCGCTCTCGACGCTGAAGCGCCCACCAACGGTCGTCACAAGCAGCGGACTGATTGCGATCAAGACCAAGGGGAAGGCAGCACTAATGAACTCCCACATCGGTCCCCTCCTCTTGTAACTCATTGCGATTACGGCGAGAGAATCGCAGCATAAGCATGCTGATTCCACTGCCGTAGACCATCAAGGCGACAATGACATCCACCAGAGCTGTCGGCAGTCCGCTGACTGCCTCCATATAGGGGGCTCCGGAGCGTAGCAGAGCGACGTAGAACGAACCTATTACACAGCCTAATGGCCGAGCAGAGCCGATGAGCGCAATGGCGATAGCATCGATACCACCGGTTGGCAGCACTCCAAGCTCCAATGCTAAGAGCTCCCCACCGTAGAAGCTCACCCCGGCGAGCCCAGCGAGCGCTCCTGCGATAGC
>DASRNL010000183.1:0-4641 GCA_035647415.1 Sphaerochaeta sp.
AATAACCCGTGCAGTTTATCTTACCGCGCGCGAAACGTTTACACTCCACCGGAGAATACCCCAATATACCGCCTCTTTTTGGCGCGCAGCCCATTTGACCGCCGCTGTGTTTTTTGGCTACACTTGCCAGTATTCATCTCGCAACAGCAAAGGAGCGAACCTCATGCAAGAACAAACACTCGATCGCAAAATATTCTTCCTCTTTGCGCTTTACATCACCGGTATGGTCCTAGTGAACACCGTCGGCAGCAAAATTATCAACTTGCTCGGTGTCCGCGTTTCAGTGGGAATCTTCTTTATGCCGGTGCTCTTTTTGGTCACCGATGTCGTTGCCGAGGTCAAAGGCAGGGAGTATGCCAACCTCTTTGTACGCCTCTCCATCCTCATGCTGGTGATCGTCTTTGTCGTCACCGCCCTCTTCGTTCCGATCACCCCACACCCCTCCTGGGATCTCCAGGACGCCTACCGCTCGGTCTTTGGCATGTCGATGCGGATGAGCTTAGCGAGCCTCATCAGCTTTGCCGTCAGCCAGAACCTCGATGTGTGGATCTTCACCTTCTTCAAACGCCTGCATAAGGGCGACCGGCTCTGGATTCGTAACAACGTCTCGACGATTACCAGTCAGTTCGTCGATACGGTGATCTTCATGTTTATCGCCTTCTGGCGGATGAATCCCACCTTTACCGCCAGCCACGTCTTCAGCCTGATCATCCCCTACTGGCTCTTTAAGGTCCTCTTTGCCCTGATCGACACCCCCTTCTGCTACCTCGGAGTCCGATGGTTGAAAGTAGAGGTCAGGTAGCTTTCCTTTGGGCAAAAGATTGAGTACCTTTAAAGGGAGGTGAAGGATTCACCTGAATACTTAGCATTTGGAGGCGCTATGTCTGAAAAGGAACTGATGCCCGTTGAGCAGCTGCTTCCCAATAACCTGTTTATTCTCCCGGTGGCTGGAAACCCAGTCTTCCCCGGGTTGTTCACGCCCTTGATGATCACCGACACCCAGGATGTGGAGATCGTCAACCAGGCGATAAAGCACGGGGGATTCCTCGGTCTGCTCTTGATGAAAGAAGATAGCGAGAGCGACGAGTATCTGCCGGAGAACCTCTACACGGTGGGAACCGTTGCAAAGATAGTAAAGAAGATAAAACTCCCCGATGGGGGGATCTCGATCTTCATCTCAACGCTGAAGCGCTTTGAGATCACCCAGTTTTACCCCAGTGGACCGTACTTGGTCTCGGAGGTACGCTACTTAGAAGATATCGAGGATGAGGTCGATGAGCTGCGCGCATGGACCCGCCTCTTGCTCACCGAGATGAAGGCGCTGACGAAGAACAACCAGCTCTTCAGCGAAGAGATGCGCCTGAATATGGTCAACATCGACCACCCGGGGAAGCTGGCAGACTTTATCGCCAGCATCCTCAGCGTGGAAGGCAACCAACAGCAGGAGATCCTAGAGACCTTGGTCGTCCGCAAGCGGATCGAGCAGGTGTTGGTCTTCATCAAGAATGAGCAGAATATCGCCCGTGTGCAGGCGAAGATCCAAGCGCGGGTAAACCAGCGGATTGAGAAGAATCAGCGCGAGTACTTCTTGCGCGAAGAGCTCAAATCGATCCAGCAGGAGCTCGGTCTTACCACCAACCCCAAGGTGGAGTTGATTATGCGCCTGAAGAAGAAATTCGCTACCCTCCCCTTGAACGAGGAAGCGAGAGAGACGGTGGAGCGGGAGCTCAGCCGCCTCGAAGGGATGGAGCCCAACTCCCCAGAGTATGCGCTGACGCGCACCTATCTGGAGATCATCAGCGACCTGCCCTGGGAGGACCCAAAACCTGAGACCTTTGCGATCAACAGTGCCCGCCGCAGCCTTGAACGGGATCACTACGGCATGCAGGATGTGAAGGATCGGATCTTGGAGTTCTTGGCAGTGCGCAAGAAGAAGCAGGACACCAAAGGCTCGATCATCTGTCTCGTAGGACCGCCGGGGGTCGGAAAGACCAGCGTCGGTGTCTCAATCGCCCGTGCACTGAAGAAGGAGTACTTCCGCTTCAGCGTCGGAGGGATGAACGATGAGAGCGAGATCAAGGGTCACCGCCGCACCTATATCGGAGCGATGCCCGGAAAGATCATCCAAGGCCTCAGGATCACCAAGAGCAAGAACCCAGTCTTCTTGATCGATGAGATCGACAAGATGGGGATCAGCTACCAAGGCGATCCTGCCAGCGCGCTCTTGGAGGTCCTCGATCCGGAGCAGAACAGCAGTTTCCGTGACACCTACTTGGATATCCCCTTTGACCTCAGCCAGGTGCTCTTCATCACCACCGCCAATACCCTCGATACGATCCCCCGTCCGCTTTTAGACCGGATGGAGATCATCGAGCTCTCCGGCTATACCAGCGATGAGAAGCTCTCCATCGGGCGCAAGTATCTGGTACCCAAGAGCCTAGAGAAGCATGGACTGACCAAGGAAGAGGTTACCTACACCCCGACGATTCTGCGCAAGATCGCCGATGAGTACGCCCGTGAGGCGGGGGTGCGTAACTACGAGAAGAGCCTGGATAAGATCCACCGGAAGGTCGCTTTGACCTTAGTGGAGAACCCACCAGAAGAGCTGCCGATCCGTGTCAACGCCGAGCGCTTAGTCGAGTACCTTGGCCAGCCGATCTTCCGAGAGGATGAGATCCTTAAGGCAGACCGCCCTGGTATGGCGATCGGCTTAGCGTGGACCGCCTTAGGCGGGGATACCCTGCTCATTGAAGCCCAGTCCACCCCTGGCAAGGGGGAGGTAAAACTCACCGGACAGCTCGGCGATGTGATGCAGGAGTCCGCTTCGATCGCTCACACTTGGATCAAAGCCCATGCGCTAGAGCGGAAGATCGACCCTGCGTGGTTTGAACAGAACGCCGTGCACCTGCACGTCCCTGAAGGGGCCACCCCCAAGGATGGACCGTCGGCGGGAATCACGATGGTTGTCGCCCTCTATAGCCTCATCACCGACCAGGTGATGAGGCGCAATGTGGCGATGACCGGTGAGCTCTCGCTCAAGGGCAAGGTCATGCCGATTGGCGGACTGAAGGAGAAGGTCCTCGCCGCCCGGCGCAATAAGATCAAAGAGATTATCGTCCCCCGCTTCAACCAGCGGGACTTGGACAAGCTCGATGAGAAGGTCAAACAAGGCCTTACCTTCCATATGGTGAGCACCATCGATGAGGTTTTGGAGATCGCCTTCCCCAACGATGCCAAGCGCAAAGCACCGAAGCTGAGCGAAAGCACTATGCCCAGCGGTCAAGTCGCTGCAATCAGCGCTGCGGTCGCCGAGGCGGTAAAGGAAGTGATGCGTGCCCATTGAGCTGTTAAGCCCAGCAGGAAGCGTCGAGAAGCTGCGTCTTGCCTACGCCTATGGGGCGGACGCAGCGTATATCGGCCTCTCTGACTTCTCTTTGCGCACCCGCGCGACCAACGTGAGTGAAAGCGATTTGGAAGCGGTGCGTGCGATCAAAGAGCAGTATGGGAAGAAGCTCTATTGCACGATGAATATGCTCTTTGATGAGGCGAGCATCGAGCTGCTCAAAGGGCAGCTGCCCGCCATCAAAGAGTGGCCCTTCGATGCATTCATCATCAGCGATGTCGGCCTCGTTTCGGTGTTACGCGAAGCTCTGGGAGCGGAGGTGGAGCTCCACCTCTCCACCCAGGCGAGCTGCACCAACAGCGAGAGTGCCGCCTTCTACCACCAGGCGGGCTTTAAGCGGGTGATCTTAGGCAGAGAGACCCCTCTGGATGAAATCCGCAGGATCAAAGACCGCAACCCCGAGCTGGAGTTAGAGGTCTTTGTGCACGGGGCGATGTGCATGGCCTATAGCGGCCGCTGCCTTATCTCCTCGTATATGAGCGGCAGATCAGCGAACCAGGGCGACTGTGCCCATAGCTGCAGGTGGAACTACCGCCTCGCCCTCGAAGAGGAGAAGCGCCCGGGGATCTACTTTCCAATAGAAGAGGGAGGTGGATACACCACGATCCTCAGCTCCACCGACCTGTGTATGATCGACTACCTCGATGAGCTGCGAGCAGCAGGGGTCGACAGTTTGAAGATCGAAGGCAGGATGAAGAGCAGCTACTATGTGGCGGTGGTTACCCGGGCGTATCGCAAGGCGCTGGATAAGCACCCCGATTGGCGCGTCTACCGAGAAGATCTCTTTAATATCAGCCACCGAGAGTACTCCACCGGCTTCTTCTTCCGCAGCGACCGCGGTGCGATCACCGCCGAGCCCTACAATCGTTCCTACCTCTTCTGTGGTCTCTTCAAAGAGGAGATCAAGCCAGGAATCTGGGCGATTGAGATAAAAAACCAGCTCAAAACAGGAATGACTTTGGAGTACATCAGCGCCGATACACTCTGTATCGAAGACACCTCATTCACCCTTTTGGATGAAACCTTCTGTCCTGTTGCCCAAGCAGATCACCCCAAAACCTACTATCTTCAGACCGACAAGCCGGTGAGTACAGATACAATTATCCGCCGAATCAGCACAGTTGCAGAGCGTCCGAGCCGCTAAAACGCCATTAGGCGCTATATTTTGATGAATTTCACCCTTTTTCAATAGAAAAGCTGTTGCACACCCCTCAAAGCATGGTAGAATGACCTAACTT
>DASRNL010000184.1:0-13728 GCA_035647415.1 Sphaerochaeta sp.
GGGCCGAAGAGGAGATCGCTAGTACCACATCCTGGCTGCCAGTATAGCTGACCGTAGCGCCGACAGGGGCGATACGGATCCGCTGGCTGAGTCCACTCTCAAAGTCGACTCCAAGGTTAAATCCCATCAGCACGAAGCTGACGATGCCTGCCCCGAGCAGCACAAAGGCTGCGATCCAGGTGATCCAACGAATTTTAATAACAGGAATATCTTTTGTAAGCATTAGTTCTTCCTCCAGCTGATGTGCAGCTTCTTGTCCTCACGCTCTGTGACCGCTGCGTCGAAGACCAGCTGTGAGACAAAGAGCGCGGTGAAGACCGAACTGACAATACCGATCGCCAAGGTGTTGGCAAAGCCCTTCACCGACGAACTTCCCAGCTGCGAGAGCACTAAGGCGGCGATGATCGTCGTAATATTTGCGTCCATTACCGTCCAGAAGGCCTTATCAAAGCCTGCCTTCACAGCGGCAGTGTCGCTCTTGCCGACCCGTCGCTCCTCCTTGATTCGCTCAAAGATGATGACGTTGGTATCGACTGCCATCCCCAAGGTGAGGATCAACCCGGCGATACTGGTCAAGGTTACGGTAAAGTTAAAGGCGCTCAGCACACTGATCATAATGAAGAGGTTCAAAAGCAGCGCTAAGTCGGCGACCAAGCCACTGAGGTGGTAGTAGCCGAACATCAAGAGGACTACGAGGATGAAGCCGATGATGATCGCCTTCAAGCCGGTGGAGACGGCGTCCTCTCCCAAGGTAGCACCGACTGCCTGCTGGCTGGAGACGATCAGCTCGATCGGCAGCGCCGCGGTGCGCAGCACGATCGCCAAGTCGTTCGCCTCTTCGGTGTTAAAGCCGGAGATCTGTACGCTGCTTCGGATTCCTTCGTTGATCGTTGCCATCGCTTTGACCTTTCCATCCATCACCACGGCAAGGGTCTTGCCGACGTTGGTGGAGGTCAGCTTATAGAAGATATCTCCGCCGAGGCTGTCCAGATGGAAGTTCACCACTGGCCGTCCGGTGATTCCGTCGGTACCGGTGGTCGCGCTCTCAAGATGGATACCATCGAGGCCGATCTCCTCTTCGATGACGACGTAGCGTTCAAGCTCGTCGATGCCGTACTCGTCACTGACGTAGTAGCCTGCGGCGATCTTGCCGGCTGGGAGGAACTCCGGCTGCTTCAGCGCACCGGTGTCGGTGTAGACTTCGGCAGGGTTGGCACGATAGTAGTCGTTGAGTTCACTGGAGAGTTCGATATCGACCATCTTAAAGACCAAGGAGCCCTTTCCACGGAGGAAGGAGTTGACCCGTTCGGGGTCGGCTGCGCCAGGGATCTCGATGAGGATCTGGTCGGAGCCCTGGAGTCGAATCACCGGCTCGCTGACGCCAAACTGGTCGATCCGCTTCTCGAGGATCTCAATATCCTGACGGATAGCTGCGCTAATCTCACTGGAGGAGGCTGCGCTGCCCTTCTTCGCCTCGTAGGAGGCGACATCCGCTTCGAGGAGGATGCTCATACCACCGCGCAGGTCCAAGCCGAGCTGCAGCGCCTTGTTGCCAAGGGTCTTGGTTGCAAGCAGCGAGGTGCGGTAGTGCTCTTCAAGGGTGTCAAAGAGTGCTTGTTCGCTGGAGAAGCCACCGAAGGTAGCTGCGACGCTCCAACGCTTGGGCACTGAGCGCTTGGTCGCCTTATAGGTTGCCTTTGCAGGATCCTTCAAGAACGAGTACTTGGAGGGGAGCAGCGCCTCACTATCGGTTGCGATGAGCTCCTTGAGCTCCCGCAAGTCACGGGAAGCCTGCCCTCGGGCATACTCTTTAATCTGTACATTGGAACCGGTTGCCAGCTCCTTGGTCTGCTGAGGTACAAACCCATACCACTTGATTGTGGGATAGAGGAAATAGCCGCAGAGGACTAACACCGCTAGCACAATCAACAGACGACTGCGTTTATTCATGATACTTTCCGCCTTATATCTACTTACTTCTCTTCGGTTTCTTCAGCTGCTTCGCTCGCTGCTTCTTCAGCCTTTTCCTGCTTTGCAGGGGCTTCTTTTGCTGCAGCTTTCTTCTGCTTTTTTGCAGGAGCGGGGGTCTCTTCCGCTTCGACCTTCTTCTGCGCCTTAGCAGGGGCAGGAGCGCCCTTGGGCTGGACGATCGAACTGATCGCGTTGCGCGCGAACTCGATGCGGGTGTTATCATCGACCTTGACGACAACGGAGCTCTCCTTGACGACCATCACAGTACCGTGAATACCGCCGATGGAGACCACCTTATCCCCCTTCTTGATGGAGGCGAGCATCTCGCGGGTCTCTTTGTCCTTCTTACGTTGGGGACGGATGAGGAGAAAGTAAAAAATAGCAATAATCAGACCAAACGTGACAAAGGTTGTCATCATCGATCCACCTGGAGCACTGCCCGCTTCGGGGGCAGCCATAGCACTTAACAATGAAAACATGGGTCATCCTCTCTTTATATTAGATTCCAATCGGACGCAGAAAAGAGGTGCAAGGGTCGCATCCAATTTTCTAAACACCGCTTAACGTACCATGTACCTAACAAAGTAGTCAAGTTTTCCCTCTCGGGAAGGATTTTTTAGATGAGAAAAGAGGCTGCTTCAAAATCTCTTTTGAAACAGCCCCTCTGTTGCGTTTCTAGCGCTTACATCATACCGCCCATTCCACTTGGGTCGCCCATCGGCATGGGAGCCTCAGGCTCAGGGATGTCGGTGATGGCACACTCGGTGGTGAGGATCAACGACGCGATCGATGCTGCGTTCTGCAGCGCGCTGCGGGTGACCTTCACTGGGTCAATAATGCCACTTTCGAACATATTCACCCACTTGCCATTCTCCACATCGAAGCCGATGCCAGCCTTCTCGTTCTTACACTTGTCTGCGACCAGTGAACCATCGAGGCCTGCGTTCTCGGCGATCTGACGAATCGGCTCTTCAAGAGCACGACGGACGATGCGGTAGCCGACCTTCTCCTCTTCAGGAAGCTTGGAGAGGTCCGCCTTCTCCAGCACGCGAGCGGCTTGGATCAAGGCTGCTCCACCGCCGGGGATGACTCCCTCTTCGATGGCAGCACGGGTTGCGCTGAGGGCATCCTCTACGCGGTGCTTCTTCTCCTTGAGTTCGACCTCGGTAGCAGCACCGACGTTGAGTACGGCGACGCCGCCTGCGAGCTTAGCGAGTCGCTCCTGGAGCTTCTCACGATCGTAGTCGCTGGTGGTATCATCGATCTGAACCTTGATCTGGGCGATTCTGTCCTTGATGTCAGCCTGCTTGCCTGCTCCGTTGATGATGGTGGTGTTCTCTTTCTCCACCTTCACGTTCTTAGCACGCCCGAGCTGGGTGAGATCTGCGTTCTCTAATTTTAAGCCAAGCTCTTCGCTGATGACCTCTCCACCGGTGAGGATGGCGATGTCTTCGAGCATCGCTTTGCGGCGATCGCCAAAGCCAGGGGCCTTGACCGCTACGACGTTAAGGATACCGCGGACGCTGTTGACCACCAGGGTCGCCAGAGCCTCTCCATCGACATCTTCAGCGATGATGAGAAGCGGCTTGCCACTCTGGGCGATCTTCTCCAGCAGGGGCAGCAGCTCCTTCATGTTGGAGATCTTCTTGTCGTAGATCAGGATGAAGGGATCTTCGAGGACTGCGGTCATCGTGTCACGGTTGTTGCAGAAGTATGCGCTGAGGTATCCGCGGTCAAACTGCATCCCCTCAACAAACTCAGTGGTGGTCTCGATGGTCTTGGACTCCTCTACGGTGATCACCCCATCGAGGCCGACCTTCTCCATCGCATTGGCGATCTCATCGCCGATGGTCCGGTCGTTGTTCGCACTGATCGAGGCGACCTGAGCGATCTCTTCCTTGTCCTTGATCATCTTCGCCTGCTTCTTGATCTCGGCGACGGCGTCCTTGACTGCTTTGTCGATACCGCGACGGATGCCCATCGGGTTGATCCCAGCGGCGACGCTCTTCATCCCCTCTTTGGTGATCGACCAGGCGAGGACGGTAGCGGTGGTGGTACCATCTCCAGCTACGTCGTTGGTCTTCGTTGCTACTTCCTTGAGCAGCTGGGCACCCATGTTTTCAAACGGATCCTCAAGCTCAATTTCACGAGCGACAGAGACGCCGTCCTTGGTGACATTCGGGGCACCGAACTTCTTGTCCAGGACGACCAGTCGTCCTTTGGGACCTAGGGTAGCTTTTACGGCCCGAGAGATCTTCTCGACGCCAGTGGTCAAAGACTTTCGTGCCTCTTCGTTAAATTGCAATTGTTTTGCCATGTTGAACTATCCTCTCTCAAATAAAGAATATGGGTTATGTATTTCAGGGATCTTATGCATAAAAGACCCACCGACAGATAAGATACAAATAAAAAAGCAGAGAAGCAAGTCTTTGGAAAATCTCAGAGGACCAAGGCCAACAGAGAGAGGCAGACCAACGCTGCGGTGGCGTTGCTCAAGAGGTTCACCATATCGTTGTCCATCCACCTGACTCCGCGATCCAAAGGCAGCGCTCGTCCATCGATTACCGCCTTCTCGGTGATCACCTTCCGCTGTTCATCCCAGTAGTGCGCCTGCACCGTCGCTCCGAGCACACTGTCGATCAAGCAGCCAAAGAAGCCGCTCGCTGCGATGATCGAGGCGACCTTCAGCCCCTCCATATTGGCAGGAAGGAGCAGCGACCAGATCAAGAGCGCGATCAAAGCAGAGCCTAAGAGTCCGCTGGCCAGCCCAAGGGGAGAGACCGCCCCACTCTGCCCTGGGCGCATCGGTCTGCCGGTGATAATCGAGACGGGGTTGCTACCACTGAGCACCCCGACCTCACCGGCGAAGGTGTCGCTTGCCGCTTCGGCGATCGCCGCGCCAAACATCGCGACATAGAGGACAGAGGAGTGCCGATAGTAGAGCAGCGCTGCGACGAAGGCGAAAAAACCGTTTGCCAGCACCTGCAGTGCATCCCGCTGGCCCCCCTTGGCGTGGATCACTTCGAGGTTCACCCGACGCAATCGCTTGGAGAGGGTGCTGAGAATCCCCGCCGAGATAAAGAAGAAGAGCAGGCTCACCAGAGCACCAAAGCCCAAGGACCAGGTAACGGTAAAGCCGATAAGCACAGCAGCGATGGCGCCGCTAGCGGTCAACTGACGAGAGAGGTATGCAGCAAGGCCGATGAGCAGCATCGCTGCCAAGAGCACCCAGAAGGCTGGGCCAAAGGAGAAGAACCAACGGTCAAGGAGGGAGGTCAGCGACCCGTTGAAGGGAGGGGCGTTCATACCAGCAGCTCCATCAAAAGGGCGGCGACCATCGGGACGGTGATATTGTCCAATCCAAAGGGGGTGATAACCTCAACTGCGGTGATGATCGCCCCAAAGAGCACAGCGATTATGAGCGCTGCAGCGGTGCTGAAGGTGCCGTAACAGAGCAGCCCGAGGGCGATGATCACAGTGGCTGTCGTCCACATGGTGATGCTGCCGAGGTAGGATTTCTTGCTGAGCTGGAAGGGGATCTCCCGCACGCCCCATTTGGTGCCGATCAGCGCAGCGAGCCCATCCCCATAGCCCATCACCAGCACTGCCACGGTGGT
Organism: Sphaerochaeta sp.; assembly: GCA_035647415.1. Lineage (GTDB taxonomy): Bacteria > Spirochaetota > Spirochaetia > Sphaerochaetales > Sphaerochaetaceae > Sphaerochaeta. The sequence goes on from DASRNL010000184.1 coordinate 5,589, forward strand.
GGAGAGGGGGTGTAAAAACCCCTGATAGTGACAGAGGACAAAGAGCAGGAGGATCAGCGGATAGTAGACCAGGCCCCAGTTGCGCTCTTGGCTACCAAAGCCCAAGCGAACCGCCCAGTTTCCCAGGACAAAGATCAGGTTAACTATGATAAAGAGGATCGGGCCCACCACCGCGAAGGCGAGACGGTCAAAGCCAAAGAGGAGGATGAACCACCAGTTGGAGACCCCGATATGGATAATTTTGCGCATCGACTCGCCGGCGAGGTTCCAGCGGTGTCGAGCAAAAAGACTCGCTCCGATGACCACAGCCAGAAAGGCGAAGGAGAGAACCAAAGCTATGAGGTTGGTATCCATAGCACCCATCATGCTCCGATTCCTTGCAAAGAGCAAGCACTCCTACCACGCCCCTCCACCGCCGCCGCCAAAGCCGCCTCCGCTGAAGCCCGAGGATCCAAAGGAGGAGGAAATCGGTGAGCGGGTACCACCGCTGGCCTGCTTATAGAAGGCCTGCTCGATTACCGAGGTGTGCAGCCTGTTGGAGAGTGCGCTATAGAAGAGGGCGGTCCGCATCGGCGAAGCACCATAGTACCAGGAGGCATCCTCGATGGCGATGGTGGCGAACTTCTTCGCCCAGGTCTTCTCCAAGCCGAGGACGACCGCGTAGCCGAGCACGTGGTAGAAGAGCTGCGGGTCCTCCTTGACCATCAGCTCCAGGCGGGGGACCTCCACCGCTTTGATGAACTCCATAAAGCCAGCGATCTCCTCCAGGCGAGTTTGGGCGTAGGCGCTGCGCTTGGAGGTGAAGACGGTGTACATCCCACACAGCGCAGGAGCGCTGATCAAGAGGATCGCCATCGCTATGCTCAAGAACGGGGAGTGTTCCAGCTCAAAGCTAGCGAAGAAGCTCGCTACGATAAAGAGGAGCAAGAGCAAGAGAGCAAAGCCTAGGATCCGCATCGCTCGTTTGAACTTTGAGCCTACCAGCCAGGTGGCCTCCAGGCGCGTGGCGGTGAAGATCGCTGAGCCAAACGCTGCAGCGCCAAGCAATGCAAAGGCGATGATCATCTCCTCACGGATATGGGCAGTCAGGGCGTAGGAGATCAAGAGGATACTCGCAGGTCCATAGAGGAGGCTGAAGGTCCGCATCCGCTCTGCCTTCTGGTCCGCTAGAGCGCGGGGGCCCTTGAAGTACTTGCGTACCATCGTCTTCACGCTGACCATCGAGGTGCCGAACTTGCTGCTCTGCAGCTGTTTTAAGGTGACTGTCGTCCCATCGCCTGCGTTGAAAAAATCATCGAAGAGCTTGCGTTCATGGGCTTTGTTCGTCAAAAGGTCCTTGATCTTAGTGAAGGTGAACTGTTTCTTCTTCCCCTCCTCGATCGTCAAATACCCCCCATCCGCCCAGTGGAAGATCATGCTCGTCAGATCCTTGTTGTCCACCACCCCATCGGCAAGGTAGCCGACCTCCAAGGGGGTCAGCCCACTAGGGGCATCGAAGCGGACCACCGGGACAAAGAGCTCCTCGCGCCCGTAGCGGGAGAAGACAAAGCCTGCGTGCACTAGCATCACAAGGGTGAGCAGGGCAGCAACGGCACTGAGCAGTCGGGTGCGCCCCGCCACTGAGACCACCTCGCTGAAGTACCCCTCTGGTAGCTGGACGCGCAGCGTTCGCGCTTCACCGGCTTGTAGGCCACTGGCCCTGCCGGCAATCTGGGTGCGATCAGAACTGATGGTAAACTCATCCAACAAGGCGGTACTGCCGTAGCGTCCTCCGGTGAGAAAGACCATCTCAGGGTCGATCGGCTTGGGGAAGGTGATGAGAAACTGAAACGTATTGATCGGCGCCTGCCATCCATCTCCGAGGACGTTGTAGTAGAACTGATCGTACTCGCTGTTTCGGTCGTCGCCGACCGTATAGGAGTAGGAGAGCAGGTACTCTTTCTCACCTCTGACTGTGTAATCAGGGGAGCCGAGGCGGAAGGTCGTCCACCCGCTGGAGGTCGAATCCCGACGGATCGGTTCGCTGCTTTTGAGATTCTCTATCTTGGTGTGCACCTTGCCAAATTGCGTCGGTATCTCCCGGTAGATCCCATGGCGCGGGGTGGAGAAGTTTGCCACAATCCGCTCCTGTATCTGGTAGCTATTATCCAAGGAGATATCGATCACTACTTCGATGAGCTCGAAGTGGTAGTCCGCTGCCGCTACCCCGAAGAGCAGCAAGAGCAGTACTACCAAGAGGGCAACGGTGCGCTTCATCAGAAGGAGACCTCCACCCGGGCACGAGCCTCTTCCTCGATAACCAAGTATGGCTTCTTGGAGAAGCTGAGCACTTTGGCCACCAACGATGAGGGGAAGACTTCGATGAGGGTGTTCATCTGCTTGATGACGGCGTTGTAGTACTTGCGGGCACCAAGCAGCTGCTCCTCAATTTTGGTCAGCTGATTCTGCAGGTTTAAAAAGCCTTCGTTGGCTTTGAGGTCCGGGTAGGACTCGCTTAAGGCAAAGAGAGAGCGCAGCGATGCGGTAACTGCCTTGTCCGCTTCATCTCGGTCGGTCAGGCCGGTGGCCTGCACCGCTTTGTTTCTCGCCTCGATGACCGCAGTGAGGGTGCCTTCTTCGTGTTTGGCGTACCCTTTTACCGTCTCTACAAGGTTGGGCACCAGGTCGTACCGCTGCTTAAGATGGGCATCGAGGGCGGACTCGGCCTCCTCCGATTGGTTGCGCATGCGTACGTACTTATTGTTGACTCCGATCACATAGATCGCTAGGAGCACTAAGATTGCTAGAATAATGAAAATAGTCATCGTATCCCCTCCGAATTTCGTTCTGCTCTCAGTATGCTACACCGCTTGAGCAAGGGCAAGAGATAAGGGGATGCAGGATGGAAACCTTGCCTTGAAAGCGAATGTACTGTATCTTTATTCGTGCAAATTGTATATTTATTCATAGTAGGAGACGTAGCATATGAGGGAACGACATAACCGTTTGGCTGTGATCAAAGAGTTGATAAAAAACAACCGAATTGACAATCAGGACATGCTCCTTGAGCTGTTACGCGTAGAGGGGTACTCCGTCACCCAGGCGACCCTCTCACGGGACTTGAAGATGCTGAAGGTAGGCAAGATCAGCGATGGTTGGTCGGGCTACTACTACAGCCTGCCAGAGAGCGACCTCGTAAGCGAACTAGAGAAAAGTTATATTCAGGATGTGCGTCGGGGGATCCTCTCCATCGAGTTCAGTGGAAACTTCGGAGTGATCAAGACCCGACCAGGGCACGCCAACAGCGTTGGAATCGCCCTCGACATCCTCGCCATCCCTGAAATCCTCGGCACCCTTGCTGGCGATGATACGATCTTTGTCATCCTCCGAGAGGGGATGAACAAAGAGGATCTGCAGGAGAGTTTCAAAACCCGTATCCCCGATATTGAGGAATAACCAATGACCTATAAAAATCTTGACACCGCTGTGGCTTTCAAAAGCCTCCAAGCACTTGCCACCCCCTCCCTTGCTACGCTCCTCAGTGCCGAACGCATCACCGAGGCGGTCGCCGACGCTGGAGGAGGACTCTCCTACCGCTGGGCTGCGATGCCCGTCGCCGAAGAACACCTAGCAACCTTTCAAGCGCTGAGCGAGGAGATGCAACTGATCCAAAAGTACCGATCCTTGCTCGGTGGCGAGGTGATGAACACCGGAGAAGGTAGAGCGGTCCTCCACCACCTTGCCCGCGGAGAGCTGGCAGGCGAGGTGATCGTCGATGGGGAGAACAAGGGTGCCTTCTACCAAAAGGAGCTAAAGAAGATCCGTGCTTTCAGCGAAGCAGTTCGCTCAGGAGAGATCACCTCAAGCACCGGAGAATCCTTTACCTCGGTCGTGCAGATCGGCATCGGCGGTAGCGACCTCGGCCCGCGTGCCCTCTACCTCGCCTTAGAGGGATGGGCTGCAGAGGCGAAGATCAAACGTGTCGATGGACACTTCATCAGCAACGTCGACCCCGACGATGCTGCTGCGATCCTCGCTGACCTCGACCTGTCTCGCTCGCTCTTCATCGTCGTCTCCAAAAGCGGTACGACCTTGGAGACGTTGACCAACCTTGAGCTGGTCATAGAGGCGATGCAGGCCCAAGGCCTCGACCCTGCGAAGCAGATCGTGGCGGTGACCAGCAAGAGCAGCCCGATGGCCCAAGGCGACCAGTTCTTGGAAGCTTTCTTCATCGATGACTATATCGGTGGACGCTATAGCGCCACCAGTGCAGTCGGTGGGGTGATCCTCTCGGTCGCCTACGGCTACGAGAGCTTTGCCGCCCTTTTAGCCGGAGCACATGCTGCTGACAGACAAGCTCTTGAACCTTCGGTAGAGAAGAACGCTGCGCTGCTCGATGCCCTCATCGGTCTCTACCTGCGCAACGTGCTCTCGATGCCGACGACCGCCATCCTCCCCTACTCGCAGGCATTAAGCCGCTTTGCGGCCCACCTGCAGCAGTTGGATATGGAGAGCAACGGTAAGAGCGTAAACCGTGAGGGAGCGCCCCTTGGCTATGTGACCGGACCGATCATCTTCGGTGAGCCGGGGACCAATGGACAGCACTCCTTCTATCAGCTGCTGCATCAGGGGACCGACATCGTGCCCCTGCAGTTCATCGGTTTTCAGAGTTCGCAGTATCAGCGTGATGTGATTGTGGAAGACTCTAGCAGCCAGGAGAAGCTCAACGCCAACCTCGCTGCACAGATCGTCGCCTTTGCCCGTGGCAAGGAGGATGCGGATGCCAACAAGCGCTTTACCGGTGAACGACCTTCGAGCTTGCTCATAGCTGAGCGGCTCACCCCGGAGGTCCTCGGTGCGCTTTTAGCCCACTACGAGAACAAGGTGATGTTCCAAGGTTTCCTTTGGAATATCAACAGCTTCGACCAGGAGGGGGTGCAGCTGGGCAAGGTCCTCGCCACCAGTGTCCTAGAGGGGAGCAAGGACGATCCAGTCCTCAAAGCGTGGGCGAGTCTCTTTGGACTCTAACCTATAGAGTAGCGGAGGTCGGGCAACGGAGCCTGACCTCCTCTTTTTTTCTCCTTTGTCGATCGACTGCGATCTAAATCCAGCAGTCTTTCGCTTGTCCGTAGCCGATATCTTCACTACTATGGAGTGTGTCTGCCTCGCTGAGGCAAAGGAATAGTATGTTTCGTGAACTAAGAAAACAAGCGAAGGGGAACCTCACCCCCACCTTCTTGACGATGCTCTTTGTCGTCCTGGAGGTGGTGCTGGATGTCGCTATCCCCTTTGTTATGGCCTTCCTCCTCGACCGAGGGGTCGCCGCCGGCAGCATGGCTGAAATTTGGAAGTGGGGACTGCTCTTACTCGTGCTCTCCGGCTTCGCACTGACCTTTGGAGTCCTCGGTGGACACTTCGCCGCCAAAGCCTCCACCGGCTTTGCGCGCAATGTGCGCCGGAGCCTCTTCTACCAAGTGCAGGAGTTCTCCTTCTCCAATATCGATGATTTCTCCACCGCAAGCTTGGTCACCCGGATGACCAACGATGTGACCAACGTACAGCGCTCCTACCAGATGCTGACCCGCATCGCCATGCGCAGCCCGACGATGATGATCTTTGCCTTCATCATGGCACTGAACCTCAGCAAGACCCTAAGCTTGGTCTATATCATCGCAATCCCAGTGCTTGGCATCGGGCTCTTCTTTTTGCTACGTGCTATCTACCCCTACTTCGGGAAGGTCTTTAAAACCTACGACCACCTCAACCTGGTCGTTCAGGAAAATATCCGAGGAATCCGGGTGGTGAAGTCCTTCGTCCGTGAGGATTTTGAGAAGGAAAAGTTCAACGAAGTGAGCAAGTCAGTCCACGATGACTTTACCAAGGGGGAGAAGCTCGCCGCCTTAAACGGGCCGTTGATGCAGGCCACCATGTACTTCAGCCTGATCGCTATCTTCTACATCGCCGCCTACCTGATCGCCGATGGGGCGATGACAGTCGGCCAACTGATGAGCTTCGTCTCCTATACATCGCAGATTCTGATGAGCTTGATGATGCTTTCGATGGTGATTGTGATGCTGACGATCAGCCGCGCTTCGGCTGACCGCATCGAAGAGGTACTACAGGCTAAGCCCACCATCGACCGCAACCCCAGCGGTCTTACCGAGGTTGCCGATGGGTCGATCAGCTTCAAGGATGTCTCCTTCAGCTATACCGGCAAGGTAGGCAGCTGTTGCCTCAGGAACATCAACCTTGAGATCCCCTCCGGGGCGACCGTCGGAGTGTTGGGAGCCACCGGATCAGGAAAGACCACCTTGGTGCAGCTGATCCCACGCCTCTATGATACGACCAGCGGATCGGTGACTGTCGGTGGGGTCGATGTACGCGACTACCAGAGCGATGCCCTGCGCCAGTCGGTGGCGATGGTCCTGCAGAAGAGCGTCCTCTTCAGCGGGACGGTCGCAGAGAACCTCAGATGGGGTAACAGCGAAGCGAGTGAAGAGGAGCTCATCTGGGCGACAGAGATCTCCCAAGCTCACCTCTTTATCTCCGCCTTCAAGGATGGGTATGAGCACCATATCGAACAGGATGGGACCAACGTCTCCGGCGGACAGAGGCAGCGCCTCTCGATCGCCCGCGCGCTCCTAAAACGCCCGAAGATCCTCATCCTCGATGACTCAACGAGCGCCGTCGACACAAAGACCGACGCATCGATTCAGGCAGCGTTGAAGAACGACCTTGCCGATACGACGAAGATTATCATCGCCCAGCGTGTCTCCTCGGTCATCGATGCTGATCAGATTATCATCCTCGATGAGGGGCAGGTCCATGCCATGGGAACCCATGACCAACTGCTGGCCTCCTGTGAGCGCTACCAAGAGCTCTACGCCAGCCAAGGACACCACAAGGAGCAAGCAGTATGATGGGACCAGGACGTGGCGGAGGCAGAAGAGGAGCTCACTCCGGACAAAAAACTAAGCTCGATTGGAAGACCTTTGCTCGACTCATGAAGATGATCCTCACCGATTATAAGGTGCAGCTTGTCATCGTTCTCATTGCCATTGTCATCAGCAGCTTAGCTTCGGTGGCAGGCAGTGTCTTCTTGCGGATCCTTATCGACTCCTATATCACCCCGATCGCCTCTGTCGGCTTAGCAGCGACGCTGCCTCCGATGATCCGGGCGCTGGGAATTATGCTCCTAATCTACCTCGGTGGAATCCTCTCCTCCTTCACCTACAACATCCTGATGGTGACGATCAGCCAGGGGACGCTGCGGACGATCCGAGATGATATGTTCGCCCATATGCAGAGCTTGCCGATCAAGTACTTCGATACCCGATCGCACGGGGATATGATGAGCCTCTACACCAACGATACCAACACCCTCAGACAGATGGTGACCCAATCGATCCCCAACTTCCTCAACGCCTCGATCACCGTGACGGCGATCTTCTTTGCCATGCTCTTCACCAGCTGGCACTTGACGATTGTCGTCTTACTCAGCCTCACTGCGATGCTCTTCATCTCCACCAAGATCGCCAAGCAGAGTGGCACACACTTTGTCGCCCAACAGAAGACCATCGGGGCGACCAACGGCTATATTGAGGAGCTGATCAGTGGACAGCGGGTCGTGCAGACCTTCACCTATGAAGAACGGGCGAAAGAGGCCTTCGACAAGCTCAACGATCAGCTCTTCGAGGATGCCTTCAATGCAAACCGCTATGCCAATATCCTCATGCCGATCATGGGCAATATCAGCTACATCCAGTGGGTGATCGTTGCAATCGTCGGCGGCAGCCTCGCCATCAGCGGCCTCGCTCCCTTGACCCTTGGGGCGATCGCCTCCTTTTTGCAGCTCTCACGCACCATCAACCGTCCGATCAACCAGATGGCACAGCAGCTCAACTCCGTTGCGATGGCCCTAGCAGGCACCAAACGAATCTTTGAGCTGCTCGACCAAGAGGGCGAACAGGATAGTGGGCATATCACCCTCACCCACACCGAACGTGCTGAGAATGGATCGATCCGCCCCTGCTGTGAAGCGCAGGATAACTCCTGGGCGTGGGAGGATGCTAAGCGTAATACGCTCATCCCACTCACCGGACACGTGGAGCTCGATCATGTGGACTTTGGGTATGTTGAAGATACGCTGGTATTGCAGGAC
>DASRNL010000185.1:0-10109 GCA_035647415.1 Sphaerochaeta sp.
ACAGTGCAGTCAACGTCGGCTTTGGAGCGAAGGCTGGCAAAAACGTCACCGATGTGCGGGTCTTTGTCGCTCTCTCAGGCAGCGGGGTTGTCCGCTTAGAGAGTGTCGAGCGCGCCATCGAGGCAGGAGAAGCAGGCAATGCTGAACAGGTACGTCAGGCAGTCAGCTCTGCGGTAAAACCGGTTGATGATATCACCGGCAGTGCTGCCTACAAGGCGTACATCGCCGGTGAGGCGATCGGTCAACTCTATGCCGAGTTTCTCAAAGGAGGCGTATGATGCGCACGATTAAGTTTACAGTAAATGGTAAAAAGCATACCGCCGCGGTCCACGATGGTGAGCGCCTACGCTCGCTCTTAGTACGCCTCGGCTACCAGAGTGTTCGCGATAGCGATGACGCAGAAGGCTTTGCCGGCAGCGATAGTATCATCTACAACGATTTGCCTGCCTACGCCAACCTTATCCTCGCCAGCGAAGCTGACGGGGCAGAGATTCGCACCGCAGAAGGCTTAGGCAATAGTCGAAACCTCAACCCAGTCCAGCAGGCGATGGTCGATAGTGGGGTGGTGCAGAGCGCCTATAACGCCCCAGCGGCGGCACTGTTGCTCACCTGGTTGTTGGAGAAGAAAAGCGACCCCTCCCGCGATGAAATCGATGCGATTCTTTCCAGCCTCTTCATCCGAGACAGTGGGTATGAGCAGTTTTACATTGCCGTAGCCCTCGCCCGTGAGTGGATTGCCAGCGGAAAGTACGAGACCGAAATCGCGCCCTCCTTCCGCGAGCATCTGGACTATATCGGCAAGCCTAAGAGCAAGGTCGACGGGCCACAGCTCGTCTCCGGTGAGAGTGCTTTCGTCGAAGACAGGGTGAAAGCGGGCTACTACCCGATGGTGGTCCTGCGAAGCCCCCATGCCCATGCGTATATCAAGAAGATCGATATCTCGGAAGCGCTGGCAGTCGAAGGGGTGGAGACGATTATCACCCACGAAAACTGCCCTGATGTCTACTATATGCAGGCCGGCCAATCCAACCCTGAACCGAGCCCCCACGACCGTAAGCTTCTCAACCAGAAGATGCGCCACGTCGGCGACCGAGTCGCTGCGATCGTAGCAGAGACCGAGGAGCAGGCGCTGTTGGCGCGTTCGAAGATCAAGGTCGAGTACGAGGTGCTTGAACCGGTTTTCAGCGTCGAGGAGGCGATGGCCGAGGGAGCCCCCCGAATCCATAATGGGGTGGTGGAGTACCGCAGTGGTGCTCCCGATGACCTGGATGCGTACAATAAGGACGCTGACCCCCGCGATGGGAAGGTCATCTACCAGTTCCCCCTCCAAGGGGATATCAAACGCAATATCGCTAGCGCTGCCTACGGACAGATCGGCGATGTAGACGCAGGCTTTGCTGACGCTGATATGGTCATCGAGCGGACCTACCGGACCACCCAAATCCAGTGTACTCCGCTTGAGCCGCATCTCTGCTATGCGTACATTGAAGCGGGTAGGTTGGTCCTCCACGCCTCAACCCAGGTTCCCTATCACGTGCGACGGATCGTCGGATGGGTCTGTGAGATCCCCGAGAACAAGATCCGGGTGATCAAGGAGCGGGTAGGCGGCGGCTATGGTTCCAAGCAGGACGTGCTCGTCGAGGACCTGGTCGGCTACGCCACCTGGTTGACGGGAAAGCCGGTCTACTACCGCAATACCCGAGAGGAGGAGTTCATCGCTAACTCCACCCGCCACCCGATGCGGGTGACGGTGAAGATGGGAGCGAAGAAGGATGGTACGATCACCGGTGTCTATATGGACGTACGAGCGAATACCGGCCCCTACGGTAACCACTGTCTCACCGTTCCGATGAACGCCTGTTCGAAGACCCTGCCGCTGTTAGCAGTGGACAATATGAAGTTCCAAGTGATCACCTACTACAGCAACATCGCTCCCACCGGAGCGTACCAAGGCTACGGTGCTCCGAAGGGCTCCTACGCCTTGATGACCTGTATGGCGGAGCTCGCCCGTGAACTGGAAGTGGACTACTTCGAGATGGCGATGAAGAACAAGGTACAGAGTGGCTATATGCTGGAGATCCTCCGAGGATTGGGTGAAGGTCGGGAAGGAAATGTCGTCCCGGTCGGCTCCTGTGGCTTAGAGGAGTCACTGGTCCGCGGCGCTGAGATGATCGAGTGGGGCAAACCCGCCTCCGGTGATAATGAGGATTGGAAGGTCGGTAAAGGCTTTGCGATGATTCAGCAAGGCAGCGGCCTGCCAGGGCTCGACCACGGAAACGCCTGGGCGAAGCTGCTCACCGACGGTACCTTCCAGATCTTCAGCGGTGCTGCGGATATCGGTACCGGCTTGGATACGGTGACCGCTAAGATGATCAGCGAAGCCTTTGCTGTTGAGCTTGATCTGGTGACCGTCATCAGTGGAGATACCGACTCCTGTACCTTCGATACCGGAGCGTTCGCCTCCAGCGGCACCTACTTCAGCGGTGGTGCCTCCTACTTAGCAGCGGAGGATCTGAAGAAGAACCTCCTCGCCGAAGCGGCGCTGCAGATGGAGGAGGAGGTAGCGGATCTGGCGATCCGAGCCCCTGGAGAGGTCTACTCGACCTCCACCGGAGCGTCGCGCACCTACGCAGAGATCTCCCACGTGGCGCTCTCAGGTGAAGGACGCGGGCAGATCATGGGTAAGGGCTCCTTTACCACCTTGCACAACTCGATCCCGTATGGCGCACACTTTGTTCAAGTTGCCGTCAACACGAAGACCGGGGAAGTGCGGGTGGATAAGTACTACGCCCTGCAGGATGCCGGCACTCCGATCAACCCAGAGCTCGCCCTCGGGCAGCTCTATGGAGCGGCATTGAAGTCGATCGGCCACACCCTCTATGAGGATATGGTCCTCGATAGCGATGGCGTCTGCTTGAACCCGACCCTCAGCGCCTATGGGGCGCCGATGATCAGCGAGAAGCCCAAGGACTTCCAAGCGGTCTTGATCGATGTGCACGATGAGGTAGGTCCCTATGGCGCGAAATCTATCAGTGAGATCGCGACCAATGGAGCCGCTCCAGCGATTGCAATCGCCATCCACGACGCTGTGGGTGTGTGGCTCCGGTCCTGGCCCTTCACTCCGGAGAAGATTCTGAGAGAGCTCGGGAAGCTATAAACGCACTTTTGCAACAAAGTGCAACAAATTTCTAGACAACAGCACTGTGCCATGGTATAGTGTTGTTGTCTAGTTTTAGACACAAACAAACAAATTCGGAGGTTCTCAGGATGAAGGATAAGGCTACAATCAAGCAGATGATTGCGGAGCTTAAGAAGCTTAAAACTGACGACATGTATCTCAACGATTTCTTTCTCACATGGGATGAGAGCGATGACGAAATTGCCGCGGTGTTTCAGGTAGCTGAAATCCTTCGGGCGATGCGCGAGCAGAACATCTCTGCCAAGGTGTTCGACAGTGGATTAGGAATTTCAATCTTCCGTGACAACTCCACCCGGACTCGCTTCAGCTTCGTCAGCGCCTGTAATATGCTCGGCCTCGAGGTACAAGACCTCGATGAGGACAAGAGCCAAATCGCCCACGGTGAGACGGTGCGTGAGACAGCAAACATGGTCAGCTTTATGGCAGATGTGATCGGTATTCGAGACGATATGTATATCGGCAAGGGCCACACCTATATGAAGGAGGTCGCAGAGGCTGTACAGACCGGCTACGATGATGGCGTCTTAGAGCAGCGACCGACTCTGGTAAACCTGCAGTGCGATATCGACCATCCGACCCAGTCGATGGCGGATATGCTCCATGTGATCAATCACTTCGGTGGGGTAGAGAATCTTAAAGGCAAGAAAGTTGCGATGACCTGGGCATATAGCCCCTCCTACGGTAAGCCGTTGAGCGTACCACAGGGGGTTATCGGACTCTTCACCCGCTTCGGCATGGATGTCGTCCTGGCACACCCTGAAGGGTACAATGTGATGCCCGAGGTGGAAGCGGTCGCTAAAGAGAACGCTGAGAAGGGCGGAGGCTCCTACAAGCGGGTCGATACGATGCAGGAGGCGTTCAAGGACGCAGACATCGTCTACCCGAAGAGCTGGGCACCTTTTGCGGTGATGGAGGAGCGCACACAGATCGTCGAAAGTGGCGATGAAGCAGCCCTCGATGCGCTTGAGCAGCAGTGCTTGCTGAACAACGCGAAGTTCAAGGATTGGACCTGTACCGAGGAGCTGATGGCGACCACCCGCGATGCCCTCTATATGCACTGTCTGCCTGCCGATATCACCGGTGTCAGCTGTGACGAGGGTGAAGTAGAGGCTTCGGTCTTCGATCGCTTCCTGGTCCCCCTCTATAAGGAAGCAAGCTATAAGCCATACGTCATCGCTGCGATGCTCTTCTTAGCGAAGTTTAAGGATCCTGCAGCGAAGCTCGAACAGCTTATCGAAAAAGGTGAAAAACGGATTAACTAATACTCCGTCAAACAAGTACTGTAGGCCAGAAGCGATCGCTTCTGGCCTCTTTACGTCATGGTCGCTCTTCGACGAACTGGATCCGCACATTATCTGGGTCTCGGATAAAGAAGAAGCGGATCGAAGGGTTCGGTGCAAACGGACCTTCAGCTACTGCGATCCCCTGTTCTGCGAGAAAGGCGATCTTCGCATCGAGATCCTCGACTGCGAAGCCTAAGCTGATGCCGTCTCCTGCACTGCGCGCTGGTTCATCATCGGTTGCGATCAACTCCACCAGGGTATCCCCTGAGCCGAGGAAAACGATATGGGTTCCTTCACCGGAGAACTCCCGTGCCACCGATAATCCTACCACCTCTTGGTAGAAAGCCTTGCTTGCTGCCAAGTCCGTCACTTCAATCGTTGTCCAAAGAAATTTCATACTCATAGCTCCTTTTCTAGGGATTGGGCGGCTAGGTGCGCTGTGCTGAACGCCCCTTGTAGATTATAGCCGCCACTCTCTCCATCATAGTCGAGAATCTCACCAGCAAAATAGAGGCCTGCACAGCGTCTAGATTGCATACTCTTGCGATCCACCTCGCTCAAGGGGATTCCTCCTCGGGTGACCATGGCAGTGGCAAAGCCTCCGGTACCAGAAACCTCCATGGAAAATGAGGAGACAAGAGAGGCGAGGCGGTTGCGATCGACGCGCTTAATCTGGCTCATCGGCCTGTGCCCATCGATCCCTGCTTGTGCCAAGAGCGTATCTGCTAAGGAGCGAGTAAGCCCACTTTCGGTGAGGAGGGTGCGTACCCCTTGCTTGCCTGAGGCCTCCTTGAAGCGCTGATGGGCATCGGCGATGAGGGTGAGGACGATCCTGTCCCCCGCTTGCATGTCACCACTGAGGGTGAGAATGGGTGGGCCAGAGAGTCCGCGATGGGTGATCAGCACCTCCCCGTGGCTCACTGCGTAGGGGGCTGTGCTTCCGCTACGGGTGAGGGTAATGCGCTGGGCATCGATGGTGATTCCGCTGAGCCCTGCAAGCTGATGATTGGCGATGGTGATGCCTACGAGGGCGGGGTGCAAGGCGGTGATGGTGTGTCCTAATGCCTCTGCAAGGCGGTAGCCACTGCCGTCGCTGCCGGTCTGTGGTACCGACATTCCCCCTGTTGCCAGCGCAAGTCTACGGCTCGTATAGCTGCCTTTGGTGGTAGTGATAATGAAATGCGTGTCCTTTTTGTGGACAGCTACTACCGATTCTTGGTAGTGAATGGGGCTGCTATTTGCTCTAAGAAGAGTAGTGAGGACATCCGAACTTTGCATGCTTGCAGGAAAGACCTTGCCATCCGCTCGCGCAACGGTAACAAGGCCTTGGGAGGAGAACCAAGTCCGTGTGTCCTCAGGGGGGAAGGTTTGTATGGCAGGAAGGAGGAAATTGCGCTGTTGTTTTGAACCAAAATGGCCTAAGAACTCATCAGCGGCGAGGGTGTTGGTGAGATTGCACATGCCTCCTCCGGTGACCAGAAGCTTTCTCCCTGCCCGGGGGCCAGCTTCTAAGAGGAGCACCCGCTTTTTTCCAGAAAGCGAGGCACGCAAAAAGAGCCCCGCTGCTCCTCCCCCTACGATGATGAGATCCCAATCGGTTTGCATATCAGCACTCTCCCTTGCTCTGTGTTGTTTCAGTATAGCGAAGCGGAGAACCTTTGTGCACTCTCAAAGCACATAAAAACAGGACCCCAGAAAGGGGCCCTGTAGTTTGAAAATCGCTATACTCAGAAGAAGTTACTGATAACCGCCTTGAGCACGAAGAGAGCAAAGACAATCCAAGTCATTGGAGTGATTTCCTTGGTCTTCTTGCTGAAGAGCTTCAAGAGTACGTAGGAGAGAATTCCGAACATGATACCATCGGCGATGGAGTATGCAACGACCATGAAGAGGATCGTCAAGAAGGACGGAATTGCTTCGGTCATGTCCTCCCAGTCGATGTCAACTACTGGGGTGATCATGAAGACTCCAACGAGGATCAAGGCAGGAGCAGTTGCTGCACCTGGGATCGATCCAAAGAGCGGTGCTAAGAAGAGGGAGAGCACGAAGAGAATCGCGACCACCAGAGCGGTCAGACCAGTTCGTCCACCCTCAACGACACCAGCGGAGGACTCAACGAAGGTGGTTACGGTAGAGGTACCGAGGGCCGCACCGACGGTGGTTCCGACTGCGTCAGCGAAGAGTGCTTCTTTTACGTTGGGGATCGAGCCATCAGGTTGGATCATGTCTGCCTTCGTAGCACAACCAATCAGCGTTCCTACCGTGTCAAACATGTCGACAAAGAGGAAGGTAAAGACAATGATAACAAAGTCCACCGTGAAGACCTGACTGAACTCAAAGGGGAAGAGGTAGGGAGCTGGTGGAAGGTATGAACCACCAGCGTACTTGGTGATGCCAAAGGGAACACCGATGATGGCGGTAACGACAATACCGATGAGGAGCGCACCCTGCACCTTGAAAGCAAGCAGAACACCGGTGATTATCAATCCAAGGAGGGCAAGCCCTGCGTCACCCTTGAGCCAGAGCGGGTTCAAAGCAACACCAGTGGCGCCATCGGGTACGATGATACCTGCGTTCTGCAGGCCGATAAAGGCAATGAAGAGGCCGATACCTACCCCGATCGCTTTTTTAATGTTGTTTGGAATTGAGTTAATAATCGCTTCTCGAATGTTTACGAAGGTAAGGATAATAAAGATGATACCTTCGACAAACACAGCGGTGAGAGCAAACTGCCAACTATACCCCATCCCGAGCACTACTGTGTAGGCGAGGAAGGCGTTCAGTCCCATGCCTGGGGCGAGGGCGAAGGGTAAGTTTGCCATCAGTGCCATCAAAAGTGTTGCGACCGCTGCTGAGATGGCTGTTGCAGAGAAAACTTTGTAGAAGTCCATTCCTGTGTCGGAAAGGATGCCCGGGTTGACAGCTAGAATGTATGCCATGGTCAGGAATGTTGTAATCCCTGCCATAACCTCAATCTTAACCGTCGTGTTTCGTTCCTTAAGTTTGAAAAACTTTTCCATCGATGCACTCCTTGCAGATGATTTGGTTGTCTTCAGTCTACCGCATTTTGCTGTAAACGTACAGAAAAATCGTCAAATTTGTTGTTTAATCAATAGTTTTGCCACTTTTCGTGGGAAGAAGAAAAATATCCTCGTATTGTTTCTGGATAGGTAAGCCATCCGCAACGCCTTAATGAGAGAAAGTATCAATTAGGGAGGGATTTCTCCCTTGAAGATTCATTTTTAGAGGAGTAAACTGAAGGGTAAGGGAGGGGAATCCCCATGATAGAATCGATGAAGATTGTACTAGATGTCGCTTCAGGTAGTACGAGAGCAGACCTCTGTATCCGTGGTGCCAACATTCTTGATGTGTTCAATAAGACCTTTTTTTCTGCAGACCTCTTGGTCGTAGCAGATCGGATAGCTGGTTTTGCCGATCCTGGGACCGGCGATGCGAAAGTGATAGTCGATGCCACCGGTCGCTACCTATTGCCTGGCTTCATCGACTGCCACGTCCATATTGAATCGAGCCATGCAACGCCAGAGGAGTTTAACAACCTTGTCGTCCCCTGTGGCACGACGACCGTCGTCGCTGATCCGCATGAAATCTGCAATGTGAACGGCATCGATGCCCTGCATTACATGCTCGATGCCACCGAGGAGACCGCCCTGCAGGCGTTCTTTATGGTCCCCTCCTGTGTGCCCACCACCGACTTCGAGAACCCCGGCGCGGTGATCGATGTCGATGATATCAGAGCCGCTCTACAGCACCCACGGGTGCTCGGCTTAGGGGAGATGATGAACTACCCTGGGGTGATCGCAGCCGATGAGGCGGTGCTTGCCAAGATCGCAGCGACCTATGAGGCGAAGAAGATAGTCGACGGGCATAGCCCGGCGATTGCAGGATCCGATCTGGATGCCTATAGCAGTGTAGGGATTCGCACCGAACATGAGTGTGAGAGCGTCACCGAGATGCAGGACCGTATCAGGCGGGGGATGTATATCCTGCTACGTGAGGGGTCAGCAAGCCACAATGTGCTGACCCTCCTCGGTGGAGTGACCGAAAAAAATATCCGCCGCTGCTGCTTCTGCACCGACGATCGACAGCCAAAGTCGATCCTCGCCGATGGGCATATCAACAACAACGTGCGCCTAGCAGTCTCTGCAGGCCTCGATCCCATCGAAGCGATCTGTATGGCTACAGTCAACAGCGCAGATTGTTACAACCTCAGCGACCGCGGTGCGATCGCACCTGGGCGACGGGCAGACTTCGTGCTGACCGCAGATCTGGTGAGCTTTGCTATGGAGCGAGTCTATATCGGAGGGGAACTCGTCGCCGAAGATGGTGCGATGCTTGAAAATGCTGTTTCGGTGGAGGATGAGCGGGTTACCGCCTCGATCAATATCAAAGAGTTCAGCGTAGCGCGCCTTGCTCTCCCGCTGAAACATACCCGAGTCCGCGTAGCAGAGGTGATCGAAGGCAGCGTCGCCACCACAGCAGGTGAGGCGACAGTGAGCGTCGAGGATGGGTACTGGGTCTATGACCCCGCTCAAGATATCGCTAAGCTAGCAGTCATCGAGCGGCATAAAGGCACCGGGAATGTAGGGGTTGCCCTCTTAGGAGGCTTGGGAATCAAACGAGGGGCGATGGCGACGACCGTCGGCCATGACAGCCATAATCTCATCGTCTGTGGTGTCGATGATGACGATATGGCGCTCGCCGTCGAGCACCTGATAGCGATTGGCGGTGGGATGGTGATTGTCGCCGATGGTGAGGTACTCAACTCCTTCGCTCAGCCTATTGCAGGGTTGATGAGCTACGAAGGTGGGGCGGTGATTGCAGAGGCGTTGGACACCTTCCATGAGGTTGCTCACTCAGCCTTAGGAGTGCACCCGCAGATTGATCCCTTTATGACCCTGGGCTTTATGGCACTTCCGGTCATCCCTGCTTTGAAGCTGACGGATATGGGGCTCTTTGATGTAGAGTCCTTCAGCTTTGTTCCGCTCGAACTTCAGTAGATTAGGGTGCGATCTTCTACAGCGGTGACATGCATCGCTGTTTCATATACGGTGGTCAGGGTATCTGCTCTGATCACCGATTCTTTTTCTCCAGCACAGAGCAGCCGTCCCTCCTTCAGCGCCACCACATGGGTGGCGAGCTCCCAGGCGAGGTTCGCGTCGTGGGTGGAGAAGAAGAGGGTTTTTCCTGAGGCGTGAAGCCCCTGTAACAAGGTGAGCACCCGTTTACGGTTTGCCGGATCCAGGGCGCTGGTAGGCTCATCGAGGAGGAGGATTCGGCTCTGTTGGGCGATCGCCCGCGCTAAGAGCAAAAGCTGATGCTCCCCACCGCTTAAGGCGGTCACCGATCGTTGTGCAAAGGAGGAGAGGCCGACCTGCTCTAAAGCTGCAAGGGCAATCGCAGCATCAGCTTCGGTGGGGGTCTGCATCGCCTTGAGGTAGGGGGAGCGCCCAAAGAGGGTATACTCGAAGACTGAAAAGGAGAAGTTAAACTGTTCCGTCTGGGGGACCAAGGCGACATACCTGCCAAGCTCCTTACGCCCATAGGCATCCAGTGGTTTATCAAAGAGGGTGATCGCACCATTGGGGTGGAAGCCGAGGATCAGATCC
>DASRNL010000186.1:0-7467 GCA_035647415.1 Sphaerochaeta sp.
CAGATGGATATAGACATCTACACACTCTACCAGATGGAGAGTGCCGAATCCTTGATGCATGAGCTTTGGCAGAAGGGGTATCGCTTCCTCGTCTCAGGGATGGGAATCGATCATATCGCACGAAAGATAGGATTGAACACCATCCTGGTGGCAACCGGCAAGGATAGTATCCAGTTGGCAGTCAATCAGGCGATTACGATGTCCCGCTGCATCCAACAGCAACAGGGGGCAAGCAAGTTCTTCAAAACCTTGCTCGAACAAAGCCCCTTGGATCTCTTGGTCTTTGACCGTATCCACTCGCTGCGCTACTCACGTCTCTCAGATCTTGATCAGAAGACCGCTATCAGCCTGGTAACCAAGGAACTACAAAACTCTGACACCGATGCCAACATTCAAAAAAACCGAGATGGAAAGTTGATCTCCATCTCTCGCACCGTAGTCGAAGATGAGCTGGGAAATCCCTATACAGTCTTCTACTTTTTGGTGAAACCGCAGCCATTTGTCCCAGCCAAGAATGAGATCCGGGTCTTCTCCAGGGACCAGGTGACCGAGATCTTCCTTCAGAACTTCCCTGAAAACCCTCCGACTAGCGCACATAGCCACGATCTTATCGAGAGGATGCAACAGTCGATGACCCCGGTGTTGATTCAAGGCGAGAGTGGCACCGGTAAAAAGCAGATCGCTAGCATGCTCTACATCCACGGGAGGCTACACTCCAACCCCTTCTATTTCATCGACTGTGCTACCCTCACCGACCGAACCTGGAACTATCTGCTCTCACATACCAGCTCTCCCCTCTTTGAGGTCGACATAACCGTCTTCTTCACGCAGCTCAACCATCTCGCCCCATCGCAGATTCTTCGGTTGAAAAACCAGCTGGTTGACTCTGGCTATGCACGGTACAACCGGGTGATCTTCTCCTGTAGTACCGACAATGGGTGCCACCTTTCTCAGGAAGTACAATCGCTGGTGGATGAGCTGGGCTGTCAGACAATCTCGCTCGCCCCCCTGAGGAAGCGAGCGGAGGATTTGCACTCCCTCTACGCGCTCTCCATCAGCGCAGCCAACGTTCTCTATGCTAAGCAGATCCTTGGTCTTACCGAAGAAGCGAAGCGTATCCTCGACACCTATTCATGGCCCGGCAACCTCACCCAGTTCAAGCGGGTTATCTTTCGCTTGGTCGAGCTGACCAGCTCTTCGTACATCCACGAATCGCTGGTGCAGCAGGTGCTCGACGAGGAGACCAAAGACCCCAGCTTGCCGTTGCCACTGGACTACCTCATCGACTCAGAGAAGACTTTGCATGAGATGCAGATTTATATCGCAAAAGCGGTCTTGGAAAAGACAGGAGGGAATCGGACAAAGGCTGCTGAAATCCTAGGAATCAGCAGAACCACCCTGTGGAGGATGCTCGAATGAGCAAATTCCTCTACAACAACACCGGTGTCCATCAGGACACTGATACTCTTTTGGATAGAGCACACCATGTGCTAGTACCTATATATATGGAGGAGGTATTTGTATGCAAACGTTAGTTGATCTTACTCACATCATCGACCCAGAGGTCGCACAGAGGAAGTTCTCTGTGGAGACCATTGGAGCTGAGACGGTGAACCTAAATGTTGTTCGATCGGAAGATCAGTGGTACATCATGTCGAACATTTCGATGGTTTCACACATCGGCACCCACGTGGAGGTTCCCTACCACATCTTCAAAGATGGGAAGGACCTATCGACGATGGAGATCTCCGCATTCTATGGAGAGGCGGTGATGTTACAGTTCACCGACATCCAAGGCAGAGTTCCCATCTCGAAAGAGCAGGTGGCAGCGGAGGTAGAGCGTGTCGGAGGGATCAAGGCCGGGGACATCGTCTTCTGCAACCTCGGCTACTCCAGCTTCTACGGAACACCACGATATGGAGAGTCTCCCTACTTCTCTGAGGAGGCGATCGCCTACCTCGCAGAGTCAGGGATGAAACTGATGGGTATCGATGCCGGTGGCGTTGAAATCCCCCAATCAGAGGAGCATGTGAACCACACAAAGTTGTTCGCCCATGATATTCCTTTGATCGAGAACCTCGCTAACCTCGATGCGATCACCGTCGATCGCTTCACCGTCAGTGCCTTCCCCTATCCGATCAAGGGCGTCGAGTCCTTCCCGGTGCGGGTGGTGGCTATTCTCTAGTTTGCACTCTTTGAGCCCGCTCACAGTGTGAGCGGGCTCACTCGGTGTTGCCCTCTTTATTCGATATCGTTTTCCATACACCGCGCAAAATCATCTATCGCCTTGCACTCTGCACCAGCCCCAACGCTGTAAAGTGCTCTTTTAAGCAGGCTACCGCGTGAGAATATCAGAAGTATCCAGCTGAAAGACTTTAAAGCCGATGTCCAAGGCTGCACCCTCTTCGCTCTCAGGATTTTCCGCCCGTATCTTCTCCCCTGCGCGACGGATTCGCTCCTTGCCGATCTCACTTAAGAGGTGTGGCTTGTCCAACGAGTCTAAAAACTCGATCGCATTCTCGAGGGTCTCTCGCTCACCTGCAGGGGCCTGCTTAAGCGCCAGATCCAAATCCTCAGGTAGCTGCACCATGATAAACTTGCGCTTCCCACCATCTAAGGCGTTGAGGCGCATCACCGCTTCGGCGGTGGTCCCCGAACCTGAGAAGAAATCCAACACGATGCAATCGGTATCCGGTGCTTGGGTCTTCTCATCAAAGACACAGCCGATCAAGTAGCCCAACAAGCTCGTGGGCTTCGGGTAATCAAAGAGTTTGATCCCGAACAACTGTCTGAGCTCCTCAGTAGCGCTCTCATTGGTGCCAGGGGTGATGCCAAAATGATTGATTGCAACATTGTCATTGCGCCGATTGGTGAAAATCATATTGCGCATAGCGCGCTTTGAGGTTCTGCTCTCTGGGTAGATGGTTCGGATTGCAAACTTGTTGGTTTTCACCCAGTAGCGAGTTCCCTCTTGGTACTCAGCGATCACCCGCTCAGCGTTCCACCGGGACCTGAAGCGCAGCGAAAAAGCATCCTCATTCACTCCATCCTTGACGATAACCGGATCGATGAGAGTGTACTTGGGATCGGCTGTCTCGGTGTAGCGACCATCGGAGATATTGAAGCGAACACTCTGGGGTGGAAAGACCAAGATCTTCTCTGGGTTCGAGGCATTGTAAAGAGGAGCGTCCTCAAGGTCGGTGAAGATTTGCTCAACTAGGAGCTCTTTTATCGCTCCTCTTTGATCTTTGAGCTGCTTAGCAAAACAGACGATAAAATCACGGGTGTTGTAGATATTGAGCTTTTGTCTGCCAAAGTGCTGCGTCTTCTCCCAGACAAAGGTCGTTATATAGTTCTCTTCCCCAAAAATCTCAGAGCAGATTTTCCTGAGGTTATCAACTTCAGTATCATCGATGCTGATGAAGATCAGCCCATCATTTCTGAGCAGCTCCCTTGCCAACAGGAGTCTTGGATAGATCATATTGAGCCACTCGGTATGCAAATGTCCACTGGTTTCAGCAGCACCGCTTGGGTCAGCTGCCTCATCGGTACTCCGCATATAGCTCCCTAGACTCTCGCGAAAGTTGTCGGCGTAGACAAAATCTTTCCCGGTATTATACGGTGGGTCGATGTAGATTACCCGCACCTTGCTTGTATAGCTTTCTTTTAGGAGCTGTAGGACCGCTAGATTATCCCCTTCGATATAGAGGTTCTCAGTTGTTTCCCAATCCTTGCTCTCCTGGACACACCCCTTGAGCCTTCCTGCAGGAAGCTCTTGTGCGAGGCGCATCGCTGCAGCTTTTCCGCTCCAGGTAAAAGCGTAGCGCTCATCTTCAATCTCAGCATACTCACCGAGCACCGCTTTGAGCTTTGCAAAGTCCACCTTGTCTTCGATGAACACTTCAGGAAAGAGTTTGCGCAGAGATCGAATGTTCTTTGCTCGCCTCTCTGGGGTATCTGTGCTGCGCTGTGTTCTCTTCATACTCCTCCTTACTAGGATCTGCCAACTGGTATCGCTCGCCCTATTTTCAAACAAAGTCCACATGGGCGCACCTAGTATAGGCGCATCCTCATGAGGTCTCGATCCAACCGTTTTGTTACTTGCCCCTCAAGTGCTTACCTTCCAACCGCCTGCAAGCAGCGCATCGATAGAGTCATAGGTGCCCAGCAGCACATCGCTTGCATGGTCAAAGACTCGCCACCGGTATGCAAGGGCATCTTCTAGGGTGACATACCCATGGCTTCCATCGAGGTGATCCATGCGACACCCCTTGCTGATCCCTGCAGCATCAACGGAGAATGAGACAATATCCACCCGCTCAAGGATATCCCGAGTCAGCTCCTTCTGGTCCTCTCTCCAGCCCCCGTTCTTATGCATACGCACCCCCTATCAATCTGATGATATTCAAAAGATAGTGACAGTGTACCACAGAACTTCAGGCAAAAGGATGGGTATAGAGCGTTGGTGAGTACGCCAGGTTTCTTAGGCAAAGGAGTCTATCAATACACGAAGAAGCCAAAGCCTACTCGGGCTATCGGAGTACCAGCGATATACCCTAGCGCTTGCACCCCTGCGCTGATCTCAACCTTTCGCTTCTTACCCCGCTGCCCAAGACGGAGGCCCGCTGAGAGGTTCAGCAGCCCCGTTGGCCCTGACTTAATGTCTTGGTAAGAATTGAAGCAGATCCCTCCATCACACCGCAGAAATACTATGCCGAGTATGCTTTCTGGCTTCAACAGAACATCTGGGTTTCCCACCAGGGGGAAGACTGCCTCAACACGACCATATAATTCGGCGATATTTTCAGTGCGCGAATAACTGGTATAGGAAAGAGTATACTCAATCTTGGTAGCAGAGAGTCCCAAACTTACCCCATATCCCACCCGAAGTGCTGGACGCTTTTTAAGTCGCCAAGAAATACCTAAATCAAGCCCAACATACGCCGGGGTATCGAACTTCTGGAGGTTGGTAAACCACCCCGTCGTCGAGATAGAGGCCATCGCCTGTGGGTTCAGGTACCGGTCCCTTAGAATTGTATCGGCAGCACGGATCTTCTTTTCTTTAATCCCTATCTTTGTTTTTGCCTCATCGATCTGCGAGGTAAAGCCAGCGTCTATCGACAGTGCGGGGTAGCTTTGGTAGATACCCTCTTTTTCGTAATGCGGGAGTTTCCATGCTTCGGTGAGGATCGTAGCACCGCTGTCAGTGCGTTTCAGCACATATGATTCAACAGCAATGCGATAGGTAGATGGTCGCTCTCCAACAAAGACTCGATAAGAGAGCGTACCAAAGAAGGGATTGCTAGCGGTAGAGAAGTACGCCTCAAAGAGGTCGACGGTATTGAGGTACTCCTCATACTGGGCAAACTCCGCATCGCTACTCGGGTAGAGGTTTGGGGTCCTTTTGCCGGTGATAGCAGCATAGGGGACATAGAAGTCCAGAGAAAAGGGCACGTCCACTAACGAGAACCGCAAGGCTACCGGCCAACTCCTGCGGTAGGCGTCGTATCCGCCGACATTGAGCGCTGCTTCATTTCCTGGGAAGTGCAAGGAATAGGTATGCTTCTCCAATTCCTGATAACCGGTTTTAATCTCTTTCTCAAGAGTTTTCAGCTGGGAGTCGACCGAGGTACTCAGCTGCTCTGTCGCCTCAGCAACCTTTTGGTTCCGTTCAGCTACCAAGGTGTCTATGCGTTTTCTTCGCAGGCTCAGCGCATAGTCGGTGGGTCGGTTGCCCACCAGCTCAGCAACGCGGTATGGCTCCGCTTCAACTTCAGCAATTCTCTCTTGGTACTCAATCCAGATTGCGTCCCGACGAAGGTCGATCGCCCAGTTCAGCTCATTTTTAATCGTCTGATAGCTCTGCTTCTTCTTCTCGATCTCACCGATCATCACAAAGGGATCGAGGGTCTTCTGTGCTCCTTTGGTGAAGCGGGAGACCTCTCGGTCGGCCGCTTGCTGCATCGTTATAATCTGCTGGCGCATCAGGGTATCGGCGCGCTTCAGCGTAGCTTCTTGACGCTGGGCAAGAGCATCGAGCCACCCTTGGCGTTCAGCACGGTTGGCCTCAAGCTCTGCTTGGATCTGTACCAAGAGCTCACTCGCCTCCTGGCGACGGATGGTATCCTCCATCGCCTCTTTGAGTCGGTTCTGCTCTGCTTCTAAGGTACGCTCAAGGCGGTCCAAGAGGTTCCAGTAGTCCAACTCTACCCCAGCCTTGGTCCGCAGCAGCTCAGGGAGTACCACCATTTCATCAAGGGCTCGAGCGATAGCGGCATATGCCTCAAAGTCATCGTAGTAGCCGAGCAGCAAGAGGAGGTTGGTCCGCTGCTGCCGATCATCCAAGCGTGCGATATCACGCGCTTCAACCTCTTCGATCCGTCCCTTAATGACCTTCAGTTCGTTGAGGTACTGCGGGAGGGTCGATGCATCAAGGTGTGCGGTGACTGTAAAAGATCTATCTGCAAGACGCTGGGCATCGCTATACCGTACCCCTAGGAACTTGAGGGAGACATCGACTGATGTATCATGGGCGAAGTGCTGGAGGCTGGAAACCTTTTTGCCATCACTGACTTCACTGACTGAAAGCCGCTGCTGTGAAATTACCCTGGTACTAAAATAGGAAGCTAAAGAGATCTGCGCATCGAGGCGGGCTGCCTCAGGGCTCTCGCCGAAGCCTTCAGCACTGAATGAGGAAGCCGGCAACCCTAGAACCATTGCTACCAGCATAAGAAAAATGAGCGCTGCACACTTGATCCTACTTAGCTTCAAGATGGCCCTCTCTTCCTTACAATCTGAGCTAAGTGTATGCTAAGGAACAGCTGATAACAAGAAATATCGACTCCTGCTCGTTCTGTTTTCTAGCCACTGCTACTATAGAGACCTACCACGAAAGAAAAAGAGCTGTAGGCGGTGCATTACTCGCCTACAGCTATCCATAATTTAATCGCACACGTGAACAGTTGGTGGCTGCCCTTATAACATTAGCTCGCCATCCTTTGAGAACTTATTGAAGATCACCAAGGTGAGTACCGTGAAGATCATAAGGATTGTCGAGAGTGCGCATGCTCTTCCATCGGCACCCTTGGCGACCATCGTATAGATTGCAACGTTGAGGGTTTGTGTCCTGAAAGAATAGAGCAAAATGGAGGAAGAGAGCTCGGTGATCAAGGTTACCCAGCTCATGATTGCCCCAGCAAAGATACCATTTAACATCATCGGTACAGTAATTTTCACTAAGGTTTTCACCTTCCCTGCCCCCAAGGATTCTGCAGCCTCATCGATTGAGAGAGGAATTTGACTCAAAATCGCCACCGAGCTGCGAATCACATAGGGAATTCTACGGATACTCATCGCCACGATCATGATGGTGGCAGTCCCTACCAGCGGGAGGTATTTGTTGTTGAACGACATGATCAATGCAACACCAATGACCGCTCCGGGGATGATGTAGGGGATCATCGAGAG
>DASRNL010000187.1:0-7336 GCA_035647415.1 Sphaerochaeta sp.
GGATCAGCTGCTCGTCCCCTTCCGCACTTGGCGCAATACGATGACCGAGGTCGCCGCTGAAACCCTCAGCGATCGCTTCGACTACCCGGTACCTGAGCGTTGGTCGATTAGCCACCTCTATCAGGCGATCCTCAACAACGAGGAGCATGTCCCCCGGCTAGACTTTCTCACCACTTTAAGCGGATACCTCCACTACCAGCTCACCGACAAGAAGGTCCTAGGTATCGGCGATGCCAGTGGAATGTTCCCTATCGACACTGAAGAGCAAACCTACAATGCAGCACTGCTTTCCTCCTTCTCTACTTTGATCGCCGAGTATGCCTTCCCGTGGAAGATTGAAACGGTACTGCCGAAGGTCCTAGTGGCAGGAGAGGATGCAGGGCGCTTAAGTGAAAGAGGAGCCCGTTTCCTTGATCCTACAGGCACCTTGGAGGCTGGTATCCCCCTCTGTCCCCCTGAAGGGGACGCAGGCACCGGTATGGTCGCCACCAATGCCGTAGCACATCGGACAGGAAATGTCTCAGCAGGGACGAGTGTCTTTGCTATGGTCGTCCTAGAGAAGGAGCTTTCCAAACGCTACAACAAGCTGATTGACCTAGTGACCACCCCCGATGGATCGCTGGTTGCCATGAGCCATGGGAACAACTGTACTGGCGAGTACGATGCGTGGATGCGTATCTTCGGTGAAGTTGCAGAGACCCTCGGCTGCACC
This sequence comes from Sphaerochaeta sp., assembly GCA_035647415.1. Lineage (GTDB taxonomy): Bacteria > Spirochaetota > Spirochaetia > Sphaerochaetales > Sphaerochaetaceae > Sphaerochaeta. The sequence continues at coordinate 713 of DASRNL010000187.1, forward strand.
GTCTCCAAGGGCGAGCTCTACGAAAAGATCCTCTACACTGCACTGGAGGGGGATCCTGATTGCGGTGGCTTGCTCCCCTACAACTACCTCAGCGGGGAGACGATGACTGAAATCTATGAAGGCAGACCGCTCTTTGTCCGAGAGACCGAGCACTCCTTCACCCTCGCCAACTTCATGCGTGCGCAGCTCTTTACCGCCCTGGGAGTAATCCGTATCGGAATGGATATCCTCTTCGAAGAGGAGGGAATCGAGATCGATACCATCACCGGGCACGGCGGATTCTTTAAAACCGCTGAGGTGGGTCAGAAGATGATGGCTTCTGCCCTGCACACTCCGATTGCGACCCTCTCCACCGCAGGAGAAGGTGGCGCTTGGGGGATCGCGTTGCTCGCAAGCTTCTTGGTAAACGCCCAAGAGAAGGAGCCCCTTGCTGCCTTCCTCAACCGCGCTGCCTTTGCCGGAGCAAAGATCACCACCATCAGCGCCACCGAAGAGGAGATCGCAGGCTTCGATCGCTTCATGGAGCGCTATATGCAGGGCCTTGGTATCCTCAAGGAGGCAATTCGTCTCCTTTCTTAACAGAGCAACCATTCATCCCTGCTCATCATCTAAAATGGGCAGAGGATGAACAACTCTTATACCGCCTTCGGACTCGATGGTTTGTCCTTCCTGCATCGAACAAATGAAAGTGATTCGACAGTTCGGCAACGAACAACACTACGCCCCCTAGGACCTTTTTTTGTGGATAGAGAAAGTCGAGAGAACAATTCCCTCCTCTTTGAATGATAAATTTCTACCACATTGCACACAACTGCATATAGATAACAAAATACCGTATAATTTATCAGAACAGTGCCGTAGCGAGCTTCTTTTTACATACCAGCTATAGTTCATATAACACCAACGAAGCTGCTAGAAGGGGCTTTGAAAACATATCGGAAACCTTGAGTAAATCTCCCGCTTCCAGAGGAGTACATCGCCACAATCTATATCCACATCGCCCAGGACACGCAGGAAAAAGGTACGGTAAAAATATCGATTGTTTATGCTTTTCTTCTGAAGATGAAGCTATAGCTGTCTGTGCTTTGAACACTAGAGGATTATCAACTGAGGCAATAAAAAGTGTAGCAGCGCAACCACCGTCGTCACATAGCCGACGTACCGGCGGTTGCTCTCCACATACTCACCAGTGGCTTGGATCACAGAGTCAGGCTGCTCGGCGCGGTCCCCCTTTCCGCTAAGGCTCTGATGAAGGTAGTAGAGGGTGAGAAAGAGGATGTTCAAACAAGGTAGTAAATCCCCGAGTAGCACCGGGCCGGGTGCGATGGGGAAGAAGACCAAGAGCAAGGTCAGCAGCGCCCCACTGATGATCAAGGCAAGGCGTACCCACCGTTGGGTGCGGAAGTGGTATCGTAAAGAGAGGAGCACTGGCATGCGTGCCCCGTACTCATCGGCCAAGAGATACGCAGCCCCGATGCTCAAATAGAGAATGGAGAGTAGATAGCCTTGCATCATCGCTCTGCCTCCCTAACGGCTATACCTATCTGCTCTACGAGCTGCTCGGCATCATAGTAGCCGTAGCGGGTGTGGGCAGCTACTGCTGCCCACTGGTGCAGCAATACCCCTTCGGTGGCACTGGCTAGAGCATCGTTGCCCTGTGCAAGCAAGGAAGCGATGATCCCTGCAAGGAGGTCGCCACTGCCAGCTACCCCGAGCGAAGGGTTTCGCCCTTGGACAATCCATACCACCCCAGCAGGGCTGACAATATATACCAGCGAGCTCTTCACCACCAAGGTCGCCTCAAGCGTCCGAGCAAGGTTCTTAATCTGCTCGATGAATGCGAGAGGAGCAGCTTCTACCTCCTCATCAAGCAGTGCCTTCAGCTCCCCAAGGTGGGGGGTGAGGATCAACTCTGTATGCACTGGAGCACCTATCTTGCTGTAGGCTCGAATTCCATCGGCATCGAGGACCGTAGGACGCTTGAGCGCTAAGAGCTCTTCAAGCAACTCCTCTCTCCCAGCTCCCCACCCCGGCCCAATCAAGAGCGCATCGTAGGGTCGCTGAGGCATCTGGTGGTTTTCACGGACCATCATAGCGGGGCTCTCGACGGCGACGATGGGGTGTATCGTACTATCACAATGGACCGTCACCAAGCCTGCTCTGCTGGCAAAGGCAGCACGCCCTGCGAGGCGGAGGGCTCCACTATAGGCAGCACTGCCCCCCCAGATCCCTAGATGTCCACGGGTATTTTTGTATGCCTCCTCGCCCATGGAGATGAGCTTGGCTCGGCGATCGATCCGGTGAGCAACTGGAGGCACCTCCTCTAGGAGGTTGGGTGGGAAGGTTGGATTCACTACCGTGATCTCTCCACAGAAGGCGCGGCTCTTCGGGTGGTAGCACCCAATCTTCTCCCCTCCCATCGTCACCAGAAGATCAGCGACAACCGCAGGATGTCCTGTTGCTATCGTATCGCCGATGCCGCTGGGGATGTCGATACTCAACACCTTCGCCTCGCTCTCGTTGATCAACGTCACCAACGGATGCAAGGAGGGACGCAATGGGCCACTCAGCCCAGTTCCTGTAATCCCATCGATGATCCAATCGGCAGCATCGATCGCCTCCTCAGCTTCCTCAAGGGTTATAAATTCGATCGGATAGGTATTGAGAATCTGCTTTTGTACTTGCGTTGCTTCGCTTAAGGTGGTGCTGAGCAACAGAATTTGCTGGTCAGTAAAGCCCGCGTTGTATGCATAACGGCTGAGCACCAAGGCATCTCCGCCGTTGTTTCCACCTCCTGCGATGACTACAATCCGCTCCCCTATAGCTAGGTACGACTCTAGGAGTTGGAATGCTTGGATGCCTGCACTCTCCATCAAGAGCAGTTCGGGAATATGTGCTTCATGCTGTGCTCGCGTATCTACCTGGGCGATGGCTGCAGAGGGGAGTACTGAAATCATGTATAAACTGTAGACCACCAGCGGAGAGTTTTCAACAGATCTACCTCCCCTTGACAACCGGTGCCGCCCTCAGTAGGCTGAGAGTGTCCTGGGGTGGCCAAAACGCCTGAGATTACACCCGTTAACCTGATCTGGATAATACCAGCGGAGGGAGACAGTCACTAATCAATCACTTCCCCTGGCAAATACACTTGATATGGAGGTGCTTATGTACAAGCACAGATTCCTTGTTGTAGTTGTTGCCATTCTTTTGATTCTCACCCCCCTTGTTGCACGAGGGGCAGCCGAAAAAGATGATGCACTCACCGTCTACGCCTATGACACTTTCACCGGTGACTGGGGACCAGGGCCTGCGCTCGCTAAAGCTTTTGAGGAGCATAGCGGCATTCGGGTCAATCTGGTGGGTAGCGGCGATGCAGTCGCGATGATGAGTCGCCTCATCACCGAAAAGGATGCAACCGTCGCCGATGTGGTGGTGGGTATCACCGACGATATGTCCCAGCGGCTCTTGGATGCTGACCTATTGGTCCCCTATGAGAGCCGCTATCTAACCGAGGTTCCCGCCTTCTTAGACTTCGACCCATCGCACCGACTCTTGCCCTTTGCCTACGGCACCTATGCTTTTGTTGTCGATACTCAGCGCCTCGAAGAGCCCCTCTGGCCAACCTCGCTCGCTGACTTGGCTGACCCGCGATATAAGGACAAGATAATCCTCATCGATCCACGCACCTCTTCGGTAGGCTTAGGGCTCTTGCTCTGGAGCATCGCTGAGTTTGGTGAGGATGGCTACCTCGGATGGTGGGAGGCGATGAAGAAGAATGCACTGACGATCACCGATGGGTGGTCCAGCGCCTATGGGCTCTTCACCGAGGGTGAGGCACCGCTGGTGATCAGCTTCACCACCAGCCCCCTTTACCACGTGCTCAATGAGAACACTACCCGCTACCAAGCCCTCATCTTCGATTCAGGACATCAGACCACCATCGAAGGGGTGGGGATTCTCGCCTCCAGCACCAAGCAGGAGGAAGCTCGTGTCTTTGTCGACTACCTCCTAGAGGAAGCACAGTTGGATGTGGCGATTGCAAATTCGATGTACCCTACCAACGCTTCGGTAGTGCTGCCTGAGGCGTTTGCTTGGGCACCGAAGCCGCTTATCAATCTCACCGTCGCCTCTGAGCAGGTGACCGAACACTTGGGTCGATGGCTCACCGAGTGGACCCTGGTGATGAGCCGGTGATGCGTTGTCAGCAAAAGGAGAGCAGGAGGCTCTATCGCCTCCTCGCTCTGCCTGCGGGTATCCTCTTGTTGCTCTTCTTCATCCTCCCGCTCCTCTATACCCTATCCAACGCCTTTATCTCAAAGGAGGGGCGCATCACCCTCGCACCATTGAGGTCGATCTTCACCGATCTCTATACCCTGCGAGTGATGCGCTTCACCCTGAGCCAAGCAGCACTCTCCACCATCGCTTCGCTCATCGTCGCACTGCCAGGGGCGTATCTGCTCTCCACCTACTCCTTTAAAGGCAAACGGATCATTCTTGCCCTGACCGCTATTCCCTTTGTCATCCCCTCGATCCTCGTAGTCCTGGGGTTTGTCATCTTCTTTGGCAACAACGGCTATTTAAACCTCTTTTTAATGCGCCTCTTTAATCTCAGCGATCCGCCGTTGAAAATCCTCTACTCCTATAAGGCGATCATCCTCGCCCACACCTTCTACAACTTTCCGATTATCATGAACTTAGTCGCCACCTATGCCCAACATATGGACAGGAGAATTGAAGCTGCTGCTGCTACCTTAGGGGCTAACAAGCACCAAGTCTTCTTCACCGTCACCCTGCCGCGGCTGCTGCCGGCGATTATCAGCGCTGCGAGCCTGGTCTTCCTCTTCTGCTTCTCCAGCTTCGCAATTATCCTCGTCCTCGGAGGAGGACCGCAGTACACCACGATGGAGGTGGAGATCTACCGCCAAGCGAGGATGATGGGCAACACCGAGACCGCTGCTGCGCTCTCGCTCTTTTCCATCCTCGTCACTACGCTGCTCTTGCTCGCCTACAACAGGAGCCAGGAGCGAAGCAGTCGCCAGGAGCGGATCCGTGGCACCCAGGAGAGTGAACGTCGTCCAGCTTCACCCTTGGGCAGAGCGGCAGCCTTGCTCTATACCGCAACTACCCTGCTCTTTGTTCTCGCGCCGATCATCTCGGTGATGGTCCGATCCGTCCGCGCCCCATCAGGCTTCACCCTCAAGTGGTACCGTCAGCTCCTCGGCTTTGAAGTCGGAACTGCACATATGAACTCCGCCCTCTCCGCCTTGCTCAACAGTGTAGGAATCGGCTTGATTGTCTCGGTGATCGCAGTAATCTCTGGTGTCGGCTTCACCCTCTTCATTGAGCGTCAGCGCAAAGGGAAGGCGGCCTTAGAGGTGCTGGGTATGCTGAGCATGACCGTCAGCTCGGTCATCATCGGCTTGGGGTATTTTCTCATCGCCACCTACCTGCGCGGCGGACTGCCCCTCTCCTATACGCTGGTGGTCATCGCTCACCTGATCATCGCCCTGCCTTTTACCCTGCGCTCTCTCTTGCCTGCCTATCGGAAGATCCCCTGTACCTACGTCGAGAGTGCTCGCACCCTCGGCAGCAGCCCAGCTCACGCCCTGCTCCGTGTTGAGGTTCCTCTGCTCAAAGGGGCTATCGGCAGCGCAGCGATCTTCGCCTTTGCCCTCTCAATGGGGGAGTTCAACGCAACCCTCACCCTCTCCTCCGCCTCGATTGTCACCCTACCGATTGTCATCTACCGACTGATCGGCTCCTATAACTACCAAGGGGCATGTGCCCTAGGCACCATCCTCATACTGGTCAGTGCCCTCGTCTTTCTTGTCACCACACGCACCGGAGGTTCCTATGAGAACTAACAGCGGATTGGATTGTAAGCTGCTTGCTTCCTATGAAGAGTTCCAACTCGACGCTGCATTCAACGTCGCTGATGGCGAGCTCGCCTGTATCATCGGCCCCTCGGGGTGTGGAAAGTCCACCTCGCTGCTCTTGATCGCAGGTCTGTTGCCCTTGGAGGAGGGGGCAATCCATCTCAGGGGCAAGGACCTCAGCGACACCCCTACCCATAAACGCAATATCGCCATGGTCTTCCAAGAGTACGCCCTCTTCCCCCACCTCTCAGTGGGTGAGAATATCGCCTATCCCTTGCGGCGGCGCAAAGTCGGCAGACGTGAACGTGAGAAACGAATCGCCGAACTGCTGGATCTCGTATCGCTCTCAGGGTACCAAAGGCGACGTATCGACGAACTCAGCGGTGGGGAGCAGCAGCGGGTAGCGTTGGCTCGAGCCCTTGGGAGCGAGCCGGATCTGCTATTGCTCGATGAGCCGCTCTCTGCCTTGGATGCCAAACTGCGGATAAGCTTACGGGATGAGATCAAGCGGATCCATGCAGAGACGGGTATCACCACCGTCTATGTCACCCACGACCAGGAGGAGGCTCTCTCTATCGCCGATAAGATTATTGTGATGGATACGGGGACAGTCGTACAAAGTGGCACCCCTGAATCTGTCTACAATGAACCGGAGACCCCCTTTGTGGCTACCTTCATCGGTGAAGGAAATACAATTTCCGCTCGCCATCTGGTCCCCGAAGCTACAACAAAAGCCCAACTCTTCTTC
>DASRNL010000188.1:0-3869 GCA_035647415.1 Sphaerochaeta sp.
GCGTAGATGAGGCAGAACATATGCGCTGCCATCGGAATCGCCCCTGCCTGAATTAAGACCGGGACACTGACGGTGGAGACGATCACATAGGCGGCAACTCCGGGGACTCCCATCCCTAGGACGGTGCTCATCAGCATGACCATCAGCCCACCGAGGTAGAGCTGTCCGTCACCGACGATCCGCAGCACCACATAGCCAAAGGAGAGGCCTAGACCGGTGAGGCTGACAGTGCCAATAATGACCCCGATAACCGCACAGCTCATCCCGACGGTGATTGCCGAGCGCGCCCCTTCCACGGTCGCCTGCACGATGATGCGCCAGGTCATCCTCGTCTCCTTGCGGAGCCACGAAGCTCCGATGGTGGCAAAGATCGAGACCACTGCGCTGTAGAGCGGGGTGAAACCGAAGGCCAAGAGGGTGAGGAGGACCACCAAGGGGATGATGAGGTGCCCTTGGTTCTTCAGGACCATCAGGGCGTCGGGGATATTCTCCTTTGCTAGGCCGCTGAGGCCAAGGCGTTTGGCCTCAAAGTGGACGGCGAAGAGGAGGGTCAGATAGTAGAGGAAGGCGGGGATCGCTGCTGCGATGAGGACCTTGGTGTAGCTTACTCCGAGGAACTCAGCCATAACAAAGCCCACCGCTCCCATGATGGGGGGAGCGAACTGCCCGCCGGTGGAGGCGACCGCCTCTACGGCAGCAGCGAACTCCTTCTTATAGCCGGTCTCCTTCATCATGGGGATGGTGATCGTCCCGGTGGTCGCCACATTGGCGATCGCCGATCCGTTGATCATCCCCAAGAGTCCGCTGGCGATGACGGCGACCTTCGCCGGGCCTCCGGCACTCTGGCCGACCATCGTCAACGAGATGTCGTTGATAAACTGGCTGAAGCCGCTGTACTTGAGGAAGGCCCCAAAGAGCACAAAGAGGAAGATATAGGTGGCGCTGACCCCCAGCCCGACACCGAAGATCCCCTGGCTGCCCCAGATCATCAAGGTTAAGACGCGCTTGAGAGAAAACCCTACGTGTCCTAAATCTCCGGGGATGTATTTACCGAGGAAGTTGTAGAGGAGGAAGATCAACCCCAGCCACGCCAAGGAGCGACATGCCCTGCGTGCAGCTTCGAAGATCAAGAGCATCGCAAGAGCGGCGATCCAGAGATCTGCCTGGTTGAGGTAGCCACCGCGCTTAGCGACATCGATGTAGTTGCCCAATAGGTAGAGAATCGTTGCGATCGTCACCCCGATCAAGAGGATATCGTAGATCGGAGGGATGGTGCGATTTCGTTTCTCACTCTGGTAGGCGGGAAAGAGGAGGAAGGTGAAGATCAACAGGAAGAAGAGGTGGGTGGTGCGCAGTCGCATCGCATCGACGATACCGATGGTGGTAGCGTAGAGCTGATAGACCGACCAGACAATAAAGAGGATAGTGACCGCGTGGCCCATGATGCCGCTATAGGAGCGCAGCTTGCCATCGGCTTCCTTCTCTTCCAAGAGCTGTTGGGCGACAAGCTCCTCTTGGGTGAGTGCCTGCGTATCAGTGTTTTGCTCTCTCATACCCACCTCCAATAAGTTCCCTACCATAGAGGTTGTTGACACTTTTGTCAATTTGTTATGCATCAAACTGCATGTTTATGCATAAAAGTCTGCAAATAGAGCAGTTAGAGGAGGGAAGCGAGGAGGGCGGGGTCATCGGTGGTGATGAAATCTACCCCAAGGGCGATATATTTACGCAGTTCTTCTTCGCTGTTTACCGTCCACACTCCGACTATAAGGTCGGTCTTGCGCAGGGCACGGTAGAGGTTGGTAGTGAGGGCTCGATAGTCGATCCCGACGTACTGGACGCCGGTTTGTACAATTTCTTTTACGATCGCTTTTGCCCCCATCGTCCTTCGCATTTTGAGGTAGGAGCTGCCTACCAAGAGTCCGGTTGGCAGCTCTGGTGCCAAGGTTTGGATGCTCTGTAAGGTCGGCTGGTCGAAGGAGATAATCACCGCCCGATCCATCAAACTTGCGTCGCGCAGTGCCGCTACGCTCTTATCTTCAATCTCCGGGTACCGGTTCTTGTTGGCATCGACTTTGATCTCCACCTGCAGCTCTAGGTCAGGATACTCGGCAACCAGCTCCAAGACTGAGGCAAAGGAGGGGATGGTGGTATCACCTGCACCCGGATCACCTTGGTAGCTCGTTGTCGCTTCAAAGCCGATGAGCGCCTCTTTCGGGTAGAGGCTCACCGAGCCACTTCTTCCGGTGGTGCGCTCCAACTTTGCGTCGTGGATGACGATCAGCTCTCCATCGCTGCTTTGGTGGAGATCCAGCTCCAGAACATCCGCACCGGAGGCAATCCCAGCTCTAAAGGCAGCGAGGGTGTTCTCTGGGGCAAGGAGGCTGCCGCCACGGTGGGCGACGACCTGAGGAGAGTGGGTGGATGCAGCGCTCCTGCATCCGCTAGAGATGAGTAGCAAAGAGAGAGTGGCCGCGGTTGCGGCCACCCTCAAGAAGCTACGGTGATTAGTAGTTGTCTGCATACTCTCGGAGGAGATCTGCGGTGGTCTCTTCCATGGTCGTCTTCACATCTCGCTTGGCGATAATCAGCTTCTCAACCATCTGCTGGAGGATTGCGGTTCCCTTCGGCAGACTGATGACGCTCGCCTGTGGGCGGACGTAGTTCAGCTGATCGATTGCGACTTTCCACTGTGGGTTGGCATCGTAGTAAGCTACGAGCTCAGGGTCTTTGCTTGCCGAGTAGCTGTTGGGCATATAGCCGGTAATCCGAGCAAGATATGCCTGGCTTTCGGTGCTGGTGAAGTACTTGATGAACTCCCATGCAGCCCACTGCTGCCACTTGTCATCGGTGCGTGGCATTGCGATTACCGCTCCTCCAACGGGGACTAAGTTCTGTACTTGGCCCGGGAGGAAGGCGGGGATAACCTGGAAGTCTGCTCGATTGTAGACGTTCCCCATCGAACCGGTGGAACCGAAGACCATGGCGACCTTCTTGTTGAAGAAGTCGTCGTGGCTGTTGGATGGAATCGCTGAACGATCATCGAAGACCATCTCCTGCCACATCTTACCGAGGTCCATCGCTGGTTTTTCGGTGAGGTGGATGTTGAAGTCTTCATCACTGACGAGGCCACCGAAGGCATAGACGGCACCCTGGAAGTACCAGTGTGCGGTGGTCAAGCCGGTGGTCAAGCCAACGGCGCTCTGCTCGAGTTCGCCCTTCGCGTTGATCTTGGTCAGCTTCTTACCCCACTCACGCAGCTCGTCCCAAGTTTCGGGTGCGCGGCGTGGCAGGCCTGCTTCTGCGAGCATATCGCCGTTGACATAGAGCAAGGGCGTTGAACGCATCGCTGGCAAGGCATAGAGCGTATCCTGGTAGTATCCGTCGGCGAGCAGGCCAGGGATATAGTCATCCAAGAAGCCGGCTTTTTCATCTTTTACATAGCCGCCGAGGTCGACCAGCGCTCCACTGCGAGCAAAGATCGGCATGTGTGGTGAGTCTAAGAGTACGACATCGGGTACATCATTGGCTGCAATAGCAGCGGTCATCTTTTGCAGAATCTCTGCGTAGGCGCCCTGGAACTCCGCCTCGACGATGATATCATCGCGGCTTGCGTTAAAGCGTCTGACAACCTCATCCTGTGCGTCGCCTGCTACGCCAGTGAGTCCTCGCCAATAGACGATCTTAATGGGACCTTCTGGTTTCGCTTCACTCTTGGCCTGGCCAAAGAGCGGGGATGCGAACAGAATCAGTGCGAGCAAAAGAATCCCAACTACGGATCTTTTCTTCATTTCTTACCTCCTTAGGTATATACGATGGATACCCATCGTTTTAATCGCAGAGAGATCAGCCCTTAACTGCTCCTGCTG
>DASRNL010000189.1:0-3543 GCA_035647415.1 Sphaerochaeta sp.
CTCTCCCCCTGGGAGTACCTCTCTCGCTTGCGAATCGCCCGATCGGTAGAGCTCTTGGAGCAGAGTGCGCTGTCGATCAATGAGATTGCTCGACAGGTGGGCTTTCGAGACCAAGCGTACTTCTGCCGGGTCTTTCGCAGAATACAGGGGTTCCCACCATCGAAACTGCGTACCGCCAAATAGAAAGGTCGGAAAAGTCCAAATAATACTCGGCAAATTCTGCGCGTTTTTTACTATCATACTAGGTACGTTAAGGAGTTGTGTTCATGGACCGAAAAGAAAAAAGAACAGTATTACGACGGGAGATCAAGCGACACCAATCGGTGTATCTGCTGTTGATCATCCCACTGGTGTACTATATCACCTTCAAGTACGTCCCCATCTTCAATGGGCAGATTGCATTTAAGGATTATATGGCACTCGATGGTGTGATTGGAAGCCGATGGGTTGGCTTTAAGCACTTCCGCACCTTCATGCGTTCCTACTACTTTGTAGAACTCTTGCGCAACACGCTGATGTACAGCTTTGGAAAGATGCTCTTCAGCCTTCCGATGGCAATCCTATTAGCCGTTGCAATCTACGAATCTAACCGACCCCATCTGCGCAAGGCAGTGCAGACTTTGGCATATCTGCCGCACTTCCTCTCCTGGGTCATCATGTATGGAATTCTTTTGGCGCTGCTCGCCCCAGGCGATGGGGTAGTCAACGACCTGGTAAAAGCCCTCGGAGGCAAGAGCGTCGACTTTTTGACGAGCACCCGTACCTTCCCCTGGATTGTCATTCTCAGTGATACCTGGAAGGAGATGGGGTGGAGCGCCATCATCTTTATCGCCGCGTTGATGGGAATCGATCCCACCCTCTTTGAGGCTGCGATGGTCGAAGGGGCGAGCGCTTGGCAGCGCGTACGCTACATCACCTTGCCAGCGATCACCCCGGTGATCGTCATCGTAGTGCTATTGCGCCTCGGTACGATCCTCGATGCCGGCTTCAACCAGATCTTTATGCTCTACTCGACACCGGTTCTTTCAGTAGGGGATATCATCGATACGTGGGTGTATCGTCAGGGGCTGCTCGAGTTCGAGTTTGGCCTTGCAACCGCTGTCGGACTCTTCAAGGGTGTCATTGGTATGACGTTGATTCTCACCTCTAACCGCTTGGTACGACGCTTCGGCGGCTCGGCCCTCTACTAAGGAGAACAATGATGAAACAGAAACAGAAAACTCAGCGTCCAAATATCTCGGTAACTGTTCGCCCTTCGGCAACAGACCGCCGCTTCTATTTTTTCGTAAACAGCTTCTTGTTCATACTGCTCTTGGTCCTGGTGATCCCGCTGTGGAGCACCGTCACCCTCTCCTTCAGGCCCAACGACTTTATCGGCAGCAACCTGCAGGGGATGTTTTTGATGCCATGGAAGTGGTCCACTTCCGCCTACAAGGCGCTCTTGGGCAATGCAGGCTTTATCCTCGCCTTTAAGAACAGCTTTAAGATTCTCATCGGTGGGGTAGTCACCGCGCTCTTTTTAACGATTCCACTGGCCTATGTGCTCTCGATTCCGACCCTCCCGGGGCGCAAGGCGTTGAGCATTATGATCATCATCCCCTACGTCTTTAACGTCGGGATGATCCCGACCTATCTGTTGGTCACCAAGCTTGGGCTCATCGACAAGATCGCCGCGGTCTTCCTACCTGGGGCGATCTCCACCTACAACTGCCTGATCATGCGCTCTTTCTTTGAAGGGATTCCCAACGAACTGAAGGAGTCCGCTCGAATCGATGGCGCGACGGAGATCCAGGTGATGATGCGGATCATCCTCCCACTCTCCAAGGCGATCATTATGACCATCGGTCTCTTCTATGCGGTAGGGTTCTGGAACAACTTCTTCAATGCGATGCTCTACCTCAATAGCGATCGCCTCCAGCCGCTTCCGATCCTACTGCGCAATATCCTGATGGCCAGTGGTATGAACGAGTACATCGAGGTCAACGCCTTCGGCGATGCCCCAGTGGCAGCGATCAAGGCCGCCTCGGTCTTCATGAGCGCTATTCCGATGGTGCTCGCCTATCCGTTCATTCAAAAGTACTTCACCAAGGGCACACTGCTCGGAGGAGTGAAGGGGTAAGGTGTCAACCGCGCTCCTTTGACTTACGCTGAAGGAGTGGCGGTGACAGGAGGTGAGCTGTGTAGCTGCACAGCGCGAATGAAGCAGTGCTTCAAGTTGAAAGTATAGGAAATACAGATGCAGATAAACGATGGCAAGCATTCGGTGAAGTTGGTAGAGAGCGTACTCTCATGGTATACCCCAGAGAAGATGCGATGGCACTATGAACATGGGCTGATGGTCCTCAGCGCCCTGGAGGTCGCCAAAAAGTACGGTAGGTCTGATTTCAACAGCTGGGCATACTCGATGTACGATGGCTTCATCGCTGCAGATGGGGCGATTAAGACCTATCGGCTCGGGGAGTATAACCTCGATCAGATCAACGCTGGGCGGGTACTCTTCCCCCTCTATGAGCAGACCCAAGAGGAGCGTTTTCTGCTGGCAGCAAACCTGTTGAAGGGCCAGCTGAATACCCAGCCGAGGACCTTCAATGGAGTGTTCTGGCACAAGGAGATCTACCCCTGGCAGATCTGGCTCGATGGGCTCTATATGCAAGGACCCTTCAATGCACAGTTCTGCCAGATCACCAGCGATACCCTTGGATTCGATGACATCGTGCAGCAGCTCGTCGTCACCTATAAGACCCTCGGCGATAGCGAGACCGGCCTCATCTATCATGCCTGGGATGAGTCGCGAGGGCATCGGTGGTCCGATGAACAGACAGGACTCTCCCCACACTTCTGGGGGCGAGCCATCGGCTGGTACCTCATGGCGTGTATCGATGTGTTGGACTTTCTGCCATCCTCCCATCCTCGTATTGGAGAGATTCACACGATCATCAAGGATGTGCTGGAGAGTTTGGTAGGCTACCAAGATACAACGGGGATGTGGTACCAGGTGGTCGATCTCGCAGAGCGTACCGGTAACTACCTTGAAACCTCTGCAACGGCGATGTTCGCCTACACCATCCTCAAAGCGTTACGCCTCGGCATCATCGAAGGTAAGCGGTGGCAAGAGAGCGCTGAAAAAGCGATTGAAGGTATCCTTGCCACCTACTTGCGGATTGATGATGAGGGACACTGGCATATCGGTGGTATCTGCAGTGTCGCAGGGCTCGGAGGCAATCCATACCGAGACGGCACCTTTCCATACTATATTAAAGAGCCGGTCTTCGAGGATGACTTTAAGGGGGTAGGTCCCTTGGTGCTCGCACTGCTTGAACTGGAACGAGCGAAGCAATAACGATACAAAGACGGTGCAAGAAGCTCGCTTCCTGCACCGTATCTTTTTAGGATTCTAGTACGCTGCCCGCCTCCCACATCGATTGTGGTGAACGTGGGCAGCTCATCTATTGCTACTCAAGCATGATTGAGAGGATCAGGCGGTCGGTCTCACTCATCCCATCTTTTCCTACCCGGGTGAAGTTGGTGATGGTCCTTTCAAGT
>DASRNL010000190.1:0-7754 GCA_035647415.1 Sphaerochaeta sp.
ATGGATGGCCGAGTATATGAGCGATGCGTACCAAGCGGCTGCTGAGCGCCTCGGTCTCAAAGAAAGGGAGCTGGTGCACTTCTTGGCAGCAGCAGAGCGGATCTATCTGCCGACCGATGAGCACTACCAGATCGATAATCAGGATGAACACTTCAGCCGGCGCAAGGAGTGGGATCGTGAGAAGCAGGGGGATATAAAACACCCGATGCTCCTACACTACCATCCCTTGGTCATCTATCGACATCGACTGATCAAACAGGCCGATACGATCCTCGCCCAAGTGCTCCAACCCCAGCACTTTACCTGGCACCGCCGCTGGCGAAACTTCCGCTTCTACGAGCGCTATACCACCGGAGATTCCTCCCTCTCAGCTGCGATCCAGGCGATCGTCGCCTTCGATATCTACGACCGAGAGCTGGGGATGCACTACTTACGAGAGACCGCCTTGATGGATATCGCAGACTTGCATAAGAACACCAAGGATGGGCTGCATACCGCAGCGATGGCAGGCTCCTGGATGACAATCGTCTACGGTCTCGGCGGCTACCGCCTCATCGATGGGATGCCGACCTTCCGTCCCTACCTACCAGAAGGCTGGAAAAAACTCGCCTTTACTCTGCGCTTTGGGAAAGCAACGCTGCAGGTGGCAATCGGAGCAGAAGAGACCCACTATCGCAGCGAAGGGGGTCCTATCATCCTCAAACATCGCTCTACCAAGGTGCAGGTCACCGACAGAGGGATCTCTTTGGACACGGTGGCAAAACCACTGGCTGTCATCTTTGACCTCGATGGGGTGATCTGCGCAACCGATGCCCTCCACCACCGTGCATGGGCAGCTCTGGCAGAGCAAGAGGGATGGGAGTTTGACTCAGCGGTAGGGCAGAACCTACGGGGGGTCTCGCGCCTGGATTCCCTGAAGATCATCCTCGAACATAACAACCTGGTGCTCGAGGAAGCAGAGATGCACCGCCTGGCGGATATAAAAAATGCAACCTACCGTGCCTCCTTGGTAGCTATCAATGCAAGCGATCTGTTACCGGGGATCAAGGAGCTCTTGGCAGAGCTCAAGAAGCGAGATATCCCACTTGCCTTAGCGTCGGCGAGTCAGAGTGCTCCATTGATCGTAGAGAAGCTGGGTATCGCCGATCTCTTTCAGGTGATCGTCCCTGCTTCTGAGCTACAAGTCGGCAAGCCTGACCCCGAAATCTTCAGCCGTGCTGCTGAAGCGCTCGGGCTCACCGGAGAGGAGTGCGTCGGAGTGGAGGACGCCCAAGCGGGTGTGGAGGCGGTGCGAGCCGCCGGCATGCGTACCATCGGTGTAGGGGAGGCGGTCGATGCAAGCGCGTGTGATGTGCATGTAGCAGATACCAGCGCTCTGACCGTAGAGTTACTACTCGGATACACATAATCATTTTTCGAACACAGTAAGGAGAAGCAGTGAAAATAGTCTTAATCGGTGCAGGCAGTGCACAGTTTGGTCTGGGGATGCTCGGTGATATCTTCCAAAGCGAAGCACTCTATGAGAGTGAAATTGTCCTCGTCGACATCAATGCAGATGCGGTGGCTGCAGTGCAGAGGCAAGCAGATCGCTTCCTAGCGGAGCACCCCTTGCCTTTTACCGTGCGATCCACCACCGATCGCGCCGAGGCCCTTCCGGAAGCGGACGCGGTGGTCATCGCCATCGAAGTCGGCGATCGCTTCGCCCTGTGGAGCGAGGACTGGACTCTCCCCCAGCAGTGGGGGATTCAGCAGATCTACGGGGAGAACGGTGGCCCAGGTGGGCTCTTTCACGCCCTGCGCATCACTCCGGTGATCTTGGAGATCTGTGAGGACATCGCTAAGGTAGCCCCTGAAGCGTGGGTCTTCAACTTCTCCAACCCGATGACGGCTATTACCACCGCAGTGAAACGTGCTTATCCAGAACTACGCTTCATCGGCCTCTGCCACGAGGTGGCATCGTTGGAGCGGTATCTGCCAGCAATCTTGGATACCCCCTTTGAGAACCTAGAGCTGCGTAGCGGTGGCTTGAATCACTTCAGCGTATTGTTGGAGGCCAAATACCAAGACAGCGGCAAGGATGCCTATCCTGATATCCTCAAGAAGGCGCCCGCCTTCTTTGAGAAAGAACCAGGCTACAGCGACCTATTAGCCCACTATAAGAAAAGTGGGGTGCTTGTTCAGACTGAAGGGGCGACCAATCGTGTCAGCCTCGGCATCGAGCGGGCGAGCAAAAGCTGGGCGGACCGCACTCTCTTTAAGTGCTTCCTCGATACCTACCAGCTCTTGCCGATCACCGGCGACAGCCATATCGGTGAGTATATCCAGTGGGCCCACCAGAAGGCGGATCATAAAGGGATCAAGGACTTCTTTGAGCTCTATCCGATCATGCTCAGTGATGAAGATCCGAAGATTGAACTGACCTGCGAGGAGCGGCTGGTCCCTATCCTCGAAGGGTTGCTCAGCGATGAGCCGTACGAGGAGGCTGCGGTCAATATCCTCAACGACAATCTGATCGCCGATCTGCCCGCCTCACTCGCTGTGGAGGTTCCAGCCCGCATCTGTAAGGAGGGGATCAAAGGGGTTGAGCTACCGAACTATCCCAAAGGGTTCTTAGCGCTATTGCGCAACTATGCTGGGGTCTATGACCTGACTGCCGAAGCGATCCTTACTGGCAAAAAGGAGCATGTCATCCAAGCGCTCTTGGCGATGCCGATGGTGCAGATCTACGACGGTCTTGATGAGTTGGTTGAGTTGATGATTGAACGGCAGCGCCCCTGGTTGGACTACCTACACTGAGGACTCTTAGCTTCCCCGGTCCAGCAATATCGGTTTAAAGGACTCGATGTGCAAGGGTGGAGGCTCCTTGGCCTCCATAATCTCTACGATCAGCGAGGCGGCTTGGGTGCCGATGCGCGCTGGCTCCTGGCTGATGGTAGAGAGGCCAAGATACCGTGTTGAACGTACTCCGTCAAAACCGATAACCGAAATTTCAGCCTCGCTCTCTCGGACCGCCTGGACGAAGCCTGCGGCGATATCATCACAGTAGCAGAAGGCACCATCGTAGTGCCCACTTGCTACGATCGATTTGCCCATCTCGTAGCCCGCCTCTTCGGTGAGGATACACTCGCGGATCTCCACCCCCTCGATGCCGTGCTGGGTCAGCTCATCGACGAAACCGGCGAAGCGATCGCTGTTCGCCTGGGCGGGGGGATCGACTCCGATATAGACTGGGCGCTTGCAGCCCCGTGAGAGGAGGTAGCGGGCGGCGAGGCGCCCACCGTAGATATTATCTGGATAGATGCAGTGCTTATCGGTGTGGGGGTAGTCGATGTAGAGGTAGGGGATATTGCGCACCTGCAGGGTCTCATGCTCCCGCTCATCGAGGTTGAAGGCAAAGATCAAGAGCGCGGAGACCTGTGCGTCCAAGGCCCGCTGGATCACCTTTGGGTTGTGCTTCTCGTAGTTGAAGATCAGCAGGTCGATTCCTAAGCCCCGGAGCTTGCGGTAGATCGCCTCAAATATTTCAAAGAAGTAGTGGTTTCCGATATCAGGTAAGAGCAGTCCAATCGAGGACTCCACCGTGTCCTTGCGTGCGAGCTTGCTCGCCACGCCACTGGGCTTGTATTGGCGCGCCTTCATCACATCGAGGACCCGCTGGCGGGTCGCTTCGCTGACGTGCTGGCTGTTGTTGATCACTCGGCTTACCGTGCCGATGCCAACTCCAGCCTCACGGGCGATGTCCTCGATAGTGATACGTTTTCTTCCCATGCTTTGACTGTATGCCCTTTTCACTGCTCCGTCAACGACTTACAGCACCACCTCCCAGGTGCTCCGGCTCTCGGTGTGCTGCGCTCCGAGCTGATACGAGTCATTTCCCCCGGCGCTATAGAGCGCCCCATCGGTGCGCAGAATCAGTGCATGGTGTTCAGCGGCTGCCACTGCTGTAACGTTGCGTGCTACTGGAACAAATCCATCTTCCACTGAGCGGTTCTCTCTGCTTCCGGTACCCCATTGTCCGTAGTCGTTGGCACCCGCTGCCCAGAGCTGTCCGCTGGCATCGATATAGAAGCCAGTGTATCCTCCTGCCGCCACAGCGACAACACCGCTTGCCACCAGAGCGAAGGTACTCCGGTCCTCCTCGCTGCCATCACCGAGCTGCCCGTGGGTGTTCTTTCCACTGCTGAAGAGCCTGCCTTCGGCGCTAAGCAGGTAGGAAAAATCCTTGCCAGAGGCGACCGCTGCAATATCGCTAGCGATGCGGGTAGGGGAGGAGACTTGATACCGATGCCCAAGGCCGAGCTCTCCACCGCTGTTCGCCCCCCAGCCATAGAGCTCACCATCCTCGGTGAGGGCGAAACTGGTGTGCTCCCCATTGGTCCAGACCTGTACAATCCCCTCCTTGACTGCGATCGGGTTTGCAGTGCTGCTTACCCCTGAAACACCGAGCTGCCCTCGTTTGTTGCTTCCAGTCGCCCAGAGGGTCTTGTTGCTATCTACATAGAGGGAGTGCTCCGCTCCTGCGGCTATCGCTATCACACGTCGTGTTATCACTTTTGGCCATTTGGCGGTTGTGGTGGTTCCATCGCCGAGCTGTCCCTGTTCATTGGTTCCGGTAGCCCAAAGACGCCCATCTTCGCCGAGGATGAGCGTATGTGACCCACCGGCACTGACCGCTTTGTTGTAGACCATAATCGAAGTAAAGCCTTTCAGATATTCGATTAATCCTTGGCCGATAGCCCCACCGGTGTTCGCTCCAGCCGCCCAAAGGCTCCCTCGTTCATCGATGAAGAAGGAGGTCTGTTTTCCTGCGGCAAGGGTGCGAGCGATAGGCAAGGGGGAGACTGCTGGTGCGAGTGTAAGTGCAGGGTCTTTCCGTTCTGCTGGTCGAACAGTTTCGGCGGGACGCAGTGCAAAGTGTAGCATCTTTCCGAGATGCTCTTCATTGATAATCGTGGTGACGAATAGGTAGGGGGTGTCTTTTTTTACGGTGATAGACACCGAATCCAGAAGCTCAAACTCCTCCGACAAGTTCCAAAAAATATCTGCCTCTTCATCGGAGGCATCGCTGAGGATCATCGTCAGGGGAACAGCATCGAAGGTGGTGGAGACGAGGTTGAACTCCCCACTTTCACGGACCAGGACGTAGGAGATTATTGTCTCCTCATCGTGGTGAATCGTAAAGGGGAGGTGGGGGTTTGTAACAACATTGAGCCCCCAGAGTGCAAAGAGATCGGCATCAAAGGAGTCAAGGGCGGAAGCAGAGCCTCCTGCCAACGGCACAAGAAGCAAAAGGAGGATCACAAGAATATGAGCGATGCGTTTCATAGCAGCCCCTTTGTAGAGAAGATTTGCTCATTGTAAGAGATGGGGGTGAGAAATCAAGGGCACAGAATCCCCTTTTTGCCCCTTCGTACAAAAATTGCCGCTTTGTATGAGAAATTAACCTACGGTAGCGACTATCAGATCGATACCCCGAACTCCTTGGCCAGCGTCTGTTCATAGGCGAGCGCCTCGCTCTGACATGCAGCAAAGAGTGCACTTTGATCGACAGGGCCCTCTGCATTTCGCCACGCCTCCAGGCGTTCGGAGAAGGAAGCTTCCAAAGAGCGCGCCTTGCTCGCACATCGCTCTTTTACCTCTGCACTTGCCGCCTTAATCGCTTCGGTGAGGGCGATTCGCCCTGTTGCTTCGCCGTAAGAGCCAAAGGAGCTCTGTTCTTGAAGCGTCTGGGAGTTGATTAAGACCGGGATGAAGGGATGGTAGGTGGGTATCGGTGCTAGGCAACACCAGGCGATGGTGCCATAGGGCTGTAGCTCCACCACCATACTCGCTGTGGTGCGGGTAGGTGTGGGAAAGCTTGCGTCGATGGTGATATTCTTCATCGAGGAATTCAGCTTAGCGCTGCTGCCTCGGTTGTAGAGTAGGATATCTCGCATCGCCGTCCAGGTGGGATCTGCCACCTCCATGAGGGTGCTGCTGATCGCACTGCGCAGGTTGCCCTTGCTGAAGAACTCCATGAAGGAGTTGGCATAGCTGCCAGAGAAATCTTTGCCCACGCTCCTCTCATCACAGCGATCATACTCGGTGCCAAGGGAGTAGGCGTTGCTGATCGCCCACTGATCATCGATCGTCTTGGTTGCCCAGCGGTCGCCAGCGGTCTCTAGGAGGATGATCAGAGTGGGGTCTGCGATGAGAAATGAGTTGGAGTAGAAGAGCTTGCCCTCAAAGGATCCATCGCCACCTTGGCCGTAGGTGTTGAGCAAAGAGATGATCAGATCCACTGCTTCGCTGGCGCTCTTGCTGTTGTGCAGGGCAAGGCGGAGGATATCCATCCCCAAGAGCCCATCCTCTTTGCCTTTGAGGCGAGAGAAGACCGCCTCATTGCCGATGACCACCCCCTGTTCGTTGACGCCCATCTCCGCTCCCCAAATCCACGATGGTCGGCTGACTAAGGCGCGGTAGGGGTGAGAGAGCGTGGCGTGCGCACGTTCTAAGGTTGCGTATTGCTGAGCATACTTGGTGAGTTCGGGCTCCCGCGACGAGTTAAGCGAGCCAGAGCTGAACGAGAAGTACTGTGGCTCTTTGGGGTGCCGGTCGCTGTTCTTTGCAAAGAAGCGGAGCGTATCGCTTGCAACTAATCCTAAGGTATCACACATATCGGTCCTCCTCGATAGCTATAGTATCGCCTGTACAGCGGAGAAAAGCGACCGATATTTCGTTAGATAGCAAACTCTTCTTTGATTATCGTAATAGCCTGCCGTACATCGCTGGAGTAGATTGCATAGGCGATTTTGCTCTCGCTGGTGGTGACGGCGAAGACGGGGATATCCGCTTTGGCCATCGTGCTGAAGACCCGGTAGGCGACGCCGGATTGGAATTCCATACCCGGGCCCTCCACGGTGAGCTTGGTGATCCCTTCGCTGATATTCACCGAGACTGAACTGTGATGCTGCTGGAAGGCACGCACCACCTCGGTTGCTGCCCCTAGATCCTCTGCACCGATGGTAAAGGCGATTGCGATAAAGCCGTTGGTCGCTCCGGTGTGGCTGATCATATCGATGAAGACGTCATTATCTGCGAGCGATCCATAGAGCTCGGTTACCAAGCCCATATCCCGAGGGATATGCTCCAAGCTGATCAGCACCTGCCTATCCTGGGCAAGCAGGGTCGTCACTGCACTGCGCTCGGTGATCATATCTACCATCGTGTAGCGTCCTGGCTTTTGCTGAGCGACGTAGATCGCTGCATAGAGGGCACCGGTGGCAAACACTTGGCGACTGTAGATCGCATGCTCGACGGTGAGCACCTCATCGGTTCCGTAGAAGGAGACCTCGTGCTCTCCGACGATCGTCCCGCCGCGAACCGAATGGATGCCTAACTCTCCTGATTCCCGCAAGGCATCTCCACCAGCTCTACCGTGGACATAGGAGAGCGCCTCGGTTCTCCCTTCGTTGATCGATTGGGCGAGCATCAAGGCGGTCCCACTGGGAGCATCACGCTTTTGACTGTGGTGTTTTTCGATAATCTCTACATCGTAGTATTCGCCGAGGACCTTGCTCGCTTCTTTGACCAGCTGTTGGACCAAGTTGATCCCTACGCTCATATTCCCTGACATAAAGAGCGGCAGGGTGCTGCTGTACTGCTCCGCTTCAGCCAGTGCCGTTTCGCTATAGCCGGTGGTGGCCACCACCAAGGCGATACCGCGCTCTTGGGCAACTGGGGCGTAGGAGGCGAAGGCCTCGGGGCTGGAGAAG
>DASRNL010000191.1:0-16746 GCA_035647415.1 Sphaerochaeta sp.
TAGGGAGGAAAGCCAGTCTCCTTGCGCACTGCAAGCTCCGCTTGGTAGTAGCCATCGACATCACCTGCCACCGCGTAGGCGATGGCAGGGTTCTGTGGATTGTGGGTTTGGATAATCACCCTGCCATCTGCGCTGTATCGACCTGCTCGGCCGGAGACCTGTACCAACAAACTGAAAGTGCGCTCCTGGCTGCGAAAGTCAGGGATATTCAACCCGCTGTCGGCGTTGACAATCCCCACCAGATCTACCTTGGGGAAGTTCAGCCCCTTGGCGACCATCTGGGTGCCTAAAAGGATATCGATCTCCCCCTTGCGAAAGGCGTCGATGGTCGCTGCAAGCTCCCCCTTCTTCTGGGTGCTATCGGTATCGAGACGGGCGATGCGTGCCGTCTTAAAGAGCGAGGCGACCTCCTGTTCGACCATCTCGGTGCCGAAACCTGAGTAGGAGACATCCACCGAGTTGCAGGAAGGACAGGTCTGCACCGGGCGACTCTGGTAGCCGCAGTAGTGACAGATCATCGTGTGCTTGCGCTTGTGGTAGGTCAGCGCCACCGCACAGTGCGGGCAGCTGAGCTCATAGCCACAGCTGTCGCAGTGGAAGTAGTAGGAGAAGCCGCGGCGGTTGAGAAAGAGGATCACCTGCCTGCCGGCAGCTAAGGTACGCTGGATCTCGCTGGAAAGTCGGCGGCTGATGAGATGGTTCTCGTACTTCATATCCACCACCTCCACCGCCGGCAGGGTGCCACCTGCGACCCGCTCACGGAGGCGGATAGCGGTGATCAGCTTGCTCTCGTGCATCAGGCGGTACGCCTCCAAGGAAGGGGTAGCGCTGCCCATCAAGAGGATACCGCTGTTCTGCTGCACTCGGTGTTGAGCGACCTGCCGTGCATGGTAACGGGGAGTGGAACCGCTCTTGTAGCTGTTCTCATGCTCCTCGTCGATGATAATCAAGCCGAGGTTGTTGAAGGGGGCGAAGACCGCGCTACGTGCTCCGATCACCAAGCTCACCTCGTCGTTGTGGATCTTCTTCCACTCCCTCAGCCGCTGACTGGGCGTCAGCGCTGAGTGTAGGACTGCCACATTGCCTGCGAAGCGGTCGCGAACCAGCTCGGCAAGCTGGTGGGTCAGGGTAATCTCCGGCACCAGGTAGATCACCGACTTTCCGCTGGCGATCACCGATTCGGCGATCTGCAGGTAGACTTCACTCTTGCCGCTTCCGGTGACCCCATGCAGGTAGTAGATCCCCGGTCCACCTGTTTTGATCGTAGCGATCGCCTCTGCTTGTTCGGCGCTGAGGGTATGGATCGGGGTGCTGCTGTACTCATCGCTGAAGCTGAGGGCAGGGATTTCACTCTCCTTGCGCCCGGTGGGGATCATCAGCGAGAGGGCTTGGCCGTGGGAGCAGAGGTAGTAGTCGGCGAGCCACCTAGCCAAGGTGATCGTCTCCTCCCCGTAGAGCACTTCCTTGTCGATCACCCGTATAATCTCTTTGATCTCGTACTCTGCGGGTGCTTCAGCTACCAAGTCGATGATAAAACCGGTGAGCTTACGCCTGCCAAAGGGGACGATCACCCGCTTGCCTACCGCCACAGCGGAGGCGAGGGGCTCAGGGATTGCATAGGTGAAGGCGGTTTCTAAGGGCAGGTCAAAGAGAATCTGGGCATAGGAGTGCATACTCACCTCCGTCCAAGATCGATACCAAGGAAGGCTGCTACCCGCTGTAGGTCCTCCCAGACCGGACGTTTGAGGTCGACATTTCTCAGTACCGTATCAGGGTGGTAGGTAGCAATCGCTGGAATCCCCTCGTAGCGATGAAAGCGACCGCGCATCTCCCCCAAATTCGCTTCACTTTCGAGTAAAGTCTGGGCGGCGGTTCGCCCTACCAAGAGGAGGATCTGTGGGTTGACCAGTTGGATCTGCCGCTTGAGGTACGGCAGGCATGCCACCTTCTCCTCATAGAGCGGGTCACGGTTTTCTGGGGGACGACATTTGATGATATTGGCCAGATAGACTCCCTTGTCGCGTTCGAGGTGAATCGCCTTCAACCACGAGTCTAGGTACTGCCCCGCTCTGCCAACAAAGGCACGCCCGCTGGCATCCTCATCAGCGCCCGGCCCCTCGCCGATAACCATCAGTCGAGCGGGAATTGTTCCTTCGCCAAAGACCGTCTGGGTACGAAGAGAGCCGAGGGGGCAGCTGGTACAGTTGGCCACCCGCTCTTCGAGGGCTTTCAGCGAAGATCGTTCGATGGAGGTATCATCAAAGGGCAGCGGCAGCACCGTATCGAGGACCGAAGTCACATCGTAGGTGGCAGGGGTATACTCGGTATCGCCTATGGTGGCGATCGCTTGGTCGATGAGCGATAGGTAGGTCTCAACTCGTCGCTCTAAGGTCTCTCGTTTTCTCTCGATCTCACTCACCGCTCTGCTCCTCAAACCACAGATACTCATCCGGGTCATAGCTGATCCGCCACAGATAGAGCCCAGCAGCGCTGGCGGTTCTCCCAGCGCGGCTGCGGTCACAGCTTCCAAGGATCTCGCTAAACTGTTCTACACTCATCTCTTTTTCAGCGAACTCCATCATAGAACCCACTAAGGAGCGGATCATCCGATAGAGGAAGGCGTTGCCGGTGATCGTATAGCTGAGCACCGGGTAGCCAAACTGGTCGGTCTCCTTGTGCCAGTAGGATTCGTAGATATCCCGATACTTGCTCGGGCACTGGTCTCCACTGCCGGTGAAGGTGGTAAAGTCATGGGTCCCTTCGAGAGCCGATGCATATCCACCCAAGAGCTCCATCGAAGGAAAAGCGCGCACCGAAGCAAGACGGCCGGCGTCAAAGCCGTTTAGGTGCGCATGCTCTTTGAAAAAGTAACGATAGGTGCGCCCCATCGTAGTGAAGCGGGCATGGAAGGTGCCGTCGACCTCCTCGCTGGCTAGGATTCGGATATCTGGGGGCAACAGACGGTTCAAGGCGACAGCGAACTTTGCTGCTGGAACCCGCGGGTTGCTGATATCCATATGGCAGACTTGCCCGAGGGCGTGCACCCCGCTGTCGGTACGCCCGCTGCCTACGATCTCTACCTTTTCAGCAATCATTGTTTCGATTGCCTCTTCGAGGACCGCTGCAACAGCGATGCCGTTGTGTTGGCGCTGCCACCCACAGTAGTTGGTACCGAGGTAGGAGACGGTGAGGCGGATTCGTCTCAAGCCTTCGCCAAGGGGTTGCAGATCCGGTCGTCGCCAGTCACTGCGTGCCATCGCTGCCTCCATAGAGGAGCACTGTGGCAACGGCTACCGGAGAATCATGGGAGATCGAGAGCAAAATCTCTCTCCCCGCAACGTGAGCACGGTGGGCGTCGCCGAGCACAAAGGTCGGAGAGCCGTCAGCTTTGCGGTCGACCAGCAAGGTCGCCGGCTCTAAGGCGGCGAGTCCGCAGCCGAGGGCCTTGCCTAAGGCCTCCTTGCTTGCGAACCTGCCGGCGAGGTACTCGGTAGCAACCTCTTCGGTCATCGTAGCTGCTAAGGCGAGCTCAGCGGGGTGAAAGAGCCGCGTCTTTACCCCCGCAGAGAGGGTACGGATCCGCTCAATATTCACCACATCGACCCCTAACGCCATCCGCATCACTGCCCCTTCTCGCTCATGAAGAAAATTCGTATCTGCACCGGGTTGGCGACAAAGGTGATATGGCTGGTATCAAAGAGGTGCCGCTCATACTCCAACACCACATTGCGCACGGAGATCCCCTCGCCTCGGACGGTGCTAAAGTCGACACTCGCCTCGATAGCGCTGGGGTTCACCAGGTGGATCAAGGAGTCCTTGCCCTTGATCTCAACTTCAATCTCGCTGGGGACCTTGCTCTGTGGAGCGACCCCTTCAGCTGGGAGGCTCACCTCCAAGGGGATGGTGACCACCCGTATGTCGAGGCTTGCATACTGCACAAAGACATAGACGAGGATTGCAAGCACTAGGCTGAAGACCTTCGCTGGCCAGTTGAGCAGCAGCGATTGTATCACTTTATTCTGTCTCATCGCTGGCCTCCTCCACCGAGAGATCCTCGGTGGTGATATCGTGGTAGGTAAAGAGAGCGAGCAGCATCCGCTTGATCGTCGGCACATCCAAGTCGTAGTAGAGGTTTGCATTGTAGGTCAGGCTGATCGCTCCGGTCTCCTCGCTGACGATCAGCACCACCGCATCGCTCTCTTCGGCTAAGCCAAGCGCTGCACGGTGGCGGGTACCGAAGTTTCGCTTGATATCGGTCTGCTCACTCAAGGGGAGGTAGCACCCTGCAGCGAGGATCTTTCCCCCCTGGATGACCATCGCCCCATCATGCAGCGGGGTATCGTGGTCGAAGACCGTGAGGATTAGACTCGTCGAAAGGTCGGCGTTCAGTCGAGTTCCGCTGTCGATGATCGCCTTGATCTGCAGCCGCCTAGGAAAGACGATCAACGCTCCTCGGCGCTTGTTCACCAGCACCGTACAGGCGTTGAGGATTGAGTCGATCTGGTCGCTACTGGTCGTCTGAGTGCCGATACGGAAGAACCGAGAACGGGTGCTCCACGCCTGGGTGAAGGAACGTCGTAGCTCCGGCTGGTAGACGATGCAGATGAAAATCGTCGCTGGGATGCTAATCCGCGCAAAAGCCCAAAGCAGCACCTCCAGTTTGAGGATATAGGAGAGCGCATAACCACCGAAGAGGATCAAGAGAACACGGATAATCTGCTGTGCCTTGGTCTGGGCGATGGTGGCATAGAACTGATAGAACGCCCACGCCAAGACACCGATCTGCACCGCTGGCTTGATAATTACGAGCATCGATTGTAAGGCACTGCTATCCATTTTTATTCCTCATCCTCGATCCACCCGAGGGTACGATCGACTGCTTTCTTCCATTGTACAATCTTTTGGTCCCGCGTTGCGAGGTCCATCGTCGCCTCCCAACGGCGATCCTCCTTCCACTGCTCACTCAGCTCATCCAAGCTCTCCCACACCCCGACGGTCAGCCCCGCTGCATAGGCGGCGCCTAAGGCGGTCGTTTCAGCGACCGAGGGCCTGATCACCGGCACTCTGAGCAGGTCCGCTTGGAAGGCCATCAAGGGGGCGCTGTTGGTCATCCCCCCGTCGACCTTCAGCTCGGTCAAGGGGATACCGCTATCACGTTCGATTCCGGCGAAGATCTCCCACGCCTGGAAGGCGGTGGACTCCAGGATAGCACGGCAGATGTGCGCGCGAGTAGCGTAGCCGGTTAAGCCGGCGATGATGCCTCTGGCATCGCTACGCCAGTAGGGTGCAAACAGTCCACTGAAGGCAGGGACGATGTACACATCCCCACAGTCGGCGACACTTTCGGCTTCAAAGTCCAGCTCTTGGGCGCTCTCTACCAGCTTGAGGCTATCGCGTGCCCACTGTACCAGTGAGCCGGCGACTGCTACCGATCCCTCCAAGGCATAGACCGCCTCCTCGCCTTCTTTCTGGTAGGCTACTGTCGTCAGCAGGCCCTCGCGGCTGCGCTTCGCCTCGGTTCCGGTGTTCACCAAGAGGAAGCAGCCGGTACCGTAGGTGGACTTGGCAGCCCCTTCGGTGAAGCATGCCTGACCAAAGAGCGCTGCCTGCTGATCTCCAAGGATTCCACAGACAGGAACCGCTGCTCCCACCACCGAATCGGCTTTGCTGTGGGTATAGACCATCCCACTGGAGGGGACGATCTCCGGCAGCGCTTGCTTGGGGATAGCAAAGAGCTCGAGCAGCTCATCATCCCACTTGAGGGTATCGATATTCATCAAAAGGTACCGGGAAGCATTGGTCACATCGGTGACAAAACACTCTCTGCCACTGAGGTTATAGATCAGCCAGGTGTCGATCGTACCGAAGACCACCTCCCCGCGCTCAGCATCTTCACGCAAGCCTTCGACGTTCTCAAGCAGCCAGGAGATTTTGCTCGCCGAGAAGTAGGGGCTGAAGAGCAGCCCGCTTTTTTCCTGCAACCAATCGTTGCCATGCTGCCGCTCGAGGGTGGAGATGAGCTCGCTGCCGCGCAGGTCCTGCCACACGAGAGCGTGGTAGCGGGCACGTCCGCTCTTGCGCTCAAAGGCGACAATCGTCTCCCGCTGGTTGGTGATGCCGATTCCAGCGAGGTCGCTTCCTTTGATCTTCGCTCGTCGCAGGGCGGTGGAGATGCACCGTTCGGTGTTGTGCCAAATCTCCATCGGGTCGTGCTCGACCCACCCGGGCTTGGGATAATATTGGGTATGTTCGATCTGATGGGAGGAGACAATCGCTCCTGTTTCATTGAAGATTATGAACCGTGTGCTGGTGGTTCCTTGGTCCAGTGCGCCGATGTATTTCATGAAAACCTCCACTTGCGCCTAGTATACCTGCTCACCCCCCTTTTTGGAAGGTAAAAAAGGGCATAAGCCTCTGGGAATTATGGCTCTGAGTATGCTATACTCTAGCCATGAAACTGAAAGACATTCTCAGCTGTGTTAATGCAAAGCTCGTCTGTGGAGAGGAGCACTTAGAGGATACCATCAAGCGCGGCTTCGCCAGCGACTTGATGAGTGATGTGCTGACGATCTTGGAGGATGACATCATCCTGATCACCGGCCTCTCAAATGTCCAAGCTATCCGCACCGCTGTGATGAGCGATATTCAGAACATCCTGCTGGTCCGCAACAAAGTGCCGAGCCCAGCGATGATTGAGATGGCAAACGAGTTCTCCATCTCACTCTCATACACGCCCTACTCTCTTTTTCGCGCAAGCGGCCTGCTCTATGCAGCGGGCCTCAACCCCGTCTACTAAAGCGGCAGTTTCACCGCTTTTTTGCCCAATACCGCATCCTTTTTCTCTTCCTTCTCCAAGAGCTGTGAACCGGCGATGATCACCCGTGAGTCGATCGCTTCGCTCTTTGCGATCAAAGCGGAAGCAGCTGCTTGGATCGCTTGAGCATCGACAGCTAAGAGCTGGGCACGTCGTCGAGCTCGGTGCGCATCGCTGATGCGGTAGAGCAGCCTCCGGAAAGAGAGGATCGACTCCTGGCTTGGAGAGAGCGGCCTGAGATCGCCTCCGATAATCGAAATCAATGCACTCTCTAGCGCTTTGGAATCGATTGGGCCGGCGCTATAGCGGGCTAGGGTCTCCTTGAAGTCGGCAAAGGAGCCGACAATGCGAGGGTCCCGATAGGTGGAGAAGTAGAAAAACTCCTCCATCACATCGACGGTAGATCCAACCCCATATGCTCCGCCCTTACCCCGGATCAACTCCCAGAGGTGGTTGGTGCCCATCATCAAGGCGAGCACCGACTGGGCTGCCTGCAATGCACTACCGCGCTCGGCAGCCTGCAGGGCATACGCTTGGTAGCTGACACTCGAAGGGAGGCGATAGATTTGCAAACTCGACTCAGCAGGAAGGACCACCGGAGGTCTCTGCTCACCGCTGGGCATTCGCTCAGCGGTAAAGCGACTCGCAAACTCTGTTACCAAAGGTACAAGAGTCGCTTCCGCCTCACTATCGCAAAGAAGATGGAGGGTCAGCCGAGTGGCATCGTTGAGCTTGTCTTGCAAGCGAGCCATCACTGCCGCTATGGCAGGGACATCGTCTTTGCTCTTGCTCTCCAAGAAGAGCCACTGCGAGAGTCCAGCGAGCTGCTCAGCCTCATACTGCACCGCACTGAGGCGGCTGGTAGCTGCGAGGGTGGCAAAGGTGTGTGCCCCGTAGGTCACCGAGTCTCGGTACTCACCACGGAGGGTGCTGAGCACCTGGGCGATCGCTTTCTCGTCGGTAACATTGGTCTGGGTGAGCAGCTCTCCTATCAGCAGCAACGCCGCTTCAGCGTCGCCATTGAGCATCTTCGCCCGACACATCACCGTCTGCAGCACCTGCCCCTCGAGGCTGGTTCCCGTCTCCAAGAAGAGCCCGAAGTCTCCAAGCAGGTCCTTGGTCTCGGTCGCCACCTGGGTGTAGGGGCGTTCTCCGATACCGGTCATCTGCACGACCCGCAGGTAGAAGGGCAGCAGCATGAACTCATCGGCAGCTAAATCAGAGATATCGATGGCTACATTGAGGTAGCCGATCCCATTACAAAAGCGGTTGCGCACATAGAGGTCACACGCTCCTGCCTGCATCTTGCGATGCTCGTTGTCGCGGATTTCACTGGGCAGGTCCTCGACAGCAAGGCGTGGAATTGTCGCCAGCAGCTCCTCATTTTCGCTCTCACTCTCAAAGCGATCGAAGCGCTCGTTCTGCTCGACAATCTCCTTCAAGCCCTTTTTGCCGAGCTTCTCGGCAGCCTGATCAGCGTGCTTGGCGATCGCCTCTAAGAGCTCATCATGGTGGGTCTCACTGCCGGTGACGCTCACCAAGAGCCGGTGGGGGTTCTCGATGAGGTTGGTTTTGATCCACTCCTCAAGGTACCGGGGGTTCTTTGCTATGGCACCCTCTAAGGTTGCCAAGGGTTCTCTCGCTCCGATGGTGGCAGTCGGCCCAACTCCATGGACCCAGCCGCGCATCAGCCTATTGAGCACCCTCAGCCCATTGGGCATGCCGCCGGGAATCTCCAAGAGCCTGAAACGAGAGCGCTTCAGCGAGGAGGCGATCAGGGCCTGATCGATGCCCTCCTCGACGATCTTTTTGAGGGTGTCGAGGAGGAAGGCTTCAGCCTCTTCGGCGCGGGAGGCTTCAATCCCTTTGAAGCCAACGAGCATCCCCATCTGGGCAAACTCAGGACGCATCCCACTTTCGGGGGAGATATCCTCACCGATACCGCTCTCCAAGATCGCCTTATAGAGCGGGGCTGCGGGGTTACCTAAGAGGATGTCTACGATGCTCGAAAGGGTCACGACTGCCAGCGAATCGGTCACCGGCTCTGTCGCCCATGCCACCACCACGGAGTTGGCGCTCGCGCCCTCCTCTTCGGTGGGGCTGCTGAAGTGCACCGAACGCTGGGCCTTCCAACTCTCAGCAGGGTGGACGCTGGAGTTGATATTCAGCGACCCTCGGGTGGCGAGGTAGTGTTCATCAAGGTAGGCGAGCTTCGCACCTACCTCCAGATCCCCGTAGAGGAAAAGCTTGGCGTTGGAGGGGTGATAGTACTGGTTGTAGAAGGAGACGAACTGCTGGTAGTCGAGATTGATAATCGCCTTCGGATCGCCGCCGCTGTTGAAGGAGTACTCGGTATCCGGGTAGAGGGCTCGCATCGCGTTGCGTCCGACGATCGAGTCATGGTTTGACCCATCGCCGAGCATCTCGTTGAAGACCACCCCCTCGTAGTGACACCCCGCCTCGTCGCAAACAAGGCGCACCCCCTCTCTCCAGAAGGTCTCCTCCTTGAGCAGCGGGGAGAAGACCGCATCGCTGTAGACAGAGAAGAGGTTGTCAAAGTCCTTTAGCAAAGGGCTTGCTGCAGGGTAGAGAGTCTTATCCGGATAGGTCATCGCGTTCATGAAGGTGTTCACCGACCCCTTCAAGAGCCCCATGAAGGGGTCACGGACCGGGTAGCGTTCGCTGCCCGAGAGCACGCAATGCTCGAGGATATGTGCTACCCCACTATCGTTGTTGGGCAGGGTTTTAAAGAGGTAGCTGAAGAATCGTTCGCGGTCATCGTTGACCAGCTGAAAGACCTCCATCCCAGTTTCGATGTGTTTAAAGTGATAGCCAGTACCCTGGTACTCAGCTAAAGCTTCGACCGATAGAATCCTAAAGCCGGCGATCTCATCGTCGACCTTCCATCGATGTGTTTCCATGCGAATTCGCTCCTTGTATCGAAGAAGCTACCATGCGAGGCGGTGATTGACAAGTGCTCAGGACCGAGGTAGCGTTCTAATATGCACATGATAGGACCCCATACCAGTATTGCCGGTGGCCTGGAGAAGGCTGCCGAGCGAGCCCATGCCCTAGGGGCGAACGCCTTTGGGATGTTCAGCAAAAACCAACGCCAATGGCGCGCAAAGCCGATCGAAACGGAGCAAGCAGAACGTTTCAAAGAGACCCTCCACTCCTTAGGATTTCTCCCGGAGGCGGTCTTGGTACACAACAGCTACCTGATCAATCTTGCCAACCCCGATGATGAAAAGCAGGCGCGCAGCCTCAACTCCTTCATCGATGAGATCAAGCGTATCGAGCTGCTGGGGCTCTCGCTCTTGAACTTCCACCCCGGCTCCCACCTTGGAGAGCTGAGCACCGAAGCGGCGACAGAGCGGATCGCCCGAGCGCTGGATATCGCGATCGAAGAGACCGAATACGCCTCGTTGGTGATCGAGAACACCGCAGGGTCAGGCTCCAACCTAGGCTCAAGCGTCGAGGAGCTAGCGATGATTTTGGATGCCGCTAGGCACCCTGAGCGGATTGGCTTCTGCCTCGATACCTGTCACGCCCATGTTGCCGGCTATGATCTCTCCACCTTAGAGGGCTTTGAGGCCTTGATTGAGACCTTTGATCGGCTCATCGGTTTGGAGAAGCTGTTGGGGATGCATCTTAACGACGCCAAAAGCGAAGCAGGCAGTCGCCTCGACCGCCATGCGAGCCTCGGAGCGGGGACGATCGGTTGGGAGCTCTTCGATAGCATCGCCACCGATGATCGCTTCGCTGCCATCCCGTTGATCCTTGAGACAGTCGATGAGAGCCTTTGGGCGGATGAAGTAGCTCGATTGCGAGGTCACCATGGCTAACCATCCCCTCTTCCCTCGCCCGCTCTTATTCGGCCATCGGGGCGACCCCAGTGTTGCCACCGAGAACACCCTAGAAGCTTTTGCTGCATGTATAGAGAGCGGCATCGATGGTGTGGAGCTGGATGTGCAGCTCTGCAAAAGCGGAGAGCTGGTGATCTTCCACGATGCCACACTCAAGCGGATGGCAGATCTTCCGTTGGCTATTGCAGATGTAACCCTCGATGAGCTACAGGAGATCGAACTGATCGGAGGCGGGCGAATCCCCACCCTCGACTCCCTCTTTAGGCTTGCAAAAACTGAGCTGCTCTATGATCTGGAGATCAAGGTCTCCACCGCAAAAGAGACAGGGACCAGTGCAGCGT
Source organism: Sphaerochaeta sp. (assembly GCA_035647415.1). Taxonomy (GTDB): domain Bacteria; phylum Spirochaetota; class Spirochaetia; order Sphaerochaetales; family Sphaerochaetaceae; genus Sphaerochaeta. The sequence continues at coordinate 11,022 of DASRNL010000191.1, forward strand.
TGCTTGCCCTCATCAAGGAACACCACCTTGAATCTTCGGTCTGTGTCTCCTCGTTCAACCCGATCGAAGTGCGACGCTTTCGCCGGCTTGCCAAGAACGCCATCCCCACTGCGCTGATCTACAGTGAAACACCGGATCTGCCGAAGATCTTCCACCACGGTTGGGGGCGGCACATCGCTCGGCCGACCTTCCTCAAGCCCGAGCGCTCTCAAGCGCTCAAGGCCCAAGAGCGAGGTTTCACGGTGCTCACCTGGACGGTGGATGGATATCAGGAGGCTGAAGCACTGCTAAAAGCGGGGGTCAGCGGTATTATCTCCAACCGTCCGGTCGACCTGCTTCCGCTCTTTACGGGCTAAGCAAGGCAGCAATGCAGAGCGATGCGGCTACACTGCCAAAGCGCTGAAACGCTTCGTTTCGGCTCGCTACAGCGGTCAGGCCGCTGCCTACCGCCTCCACATCCTTGCTACTGAAGAGCAGCTCCCCGGTTCGGGTATCTCTGAGTGCTATCTGGCCAACCGCCACTGAGATATAGCGATCTTTAGCCCGATCCTCTGCCACCACCCCGACGCTTCCGGTGATCACCAGGTGTCCCGCTCCATAGCGTTGCTCTAGCTCCTCAGCTTGATCCTCCCACTCCTCTTCACTGAGCTCCACCACCGAGACGGCGATCTTCGCTCCCTCCAAGGTTGCTGCGACCGAGTTGACGGCAACCTCTCCGGCGAGCAGCGATCCATCGTAGGCGTACTCATGGACCTCCGCTAAGAGGGTGCGCGAACCAAAGAGTGGAGCCCGTTCATAGACAAACTCCGCCTCAACGCTGGCGATCGCATCGCGTACTTGGGCGATGAGTGCGGGGTCGAGGACCCCTTCAGCGTCGGCAAACTCAGGTTCAAAGAAGAGGGAGAAGGTGATAACACCGCTGCTGTCAATGAGCTGACTATAGGGCAAAAAGAGGAAGGAACCTGCCGAAGCGGTATTGAAGAGCAGGGAGTCAGCATACCGAATGCCGAGGCTGTTGGCTGAAGTGAAGTACGCCTTTATCGGCGCTTCAAGCACCCGAGAGGAGATCAACCTGCGCTTTCTGCGCAGCTGCACCGTCGCCTGGATCGTTTCGCTTTCAGCGTTTCGCACCGAGATCTGCAGGGCTTTCACGTAGCTGATCGCCCGATCGATAAGAGCGCTGGGTTCATGCTTCTTCTCCAGCACCGGTCCTGCCGAAGCGAGGATCGCCGCCTGGAGGTAGTGAGCGATCGCCTCGGTGTCCCGATTCTCCCGATAGTGGCGGTCGGCCTCTGTGATCAAGGCGCTGATCTGCTGCTGCCGCTCAAGGGCATACTGATAGATGATACTGCGCCTGCCGGTTACAAGCTGTTGATCTGCTCGAGCGAGTAGGTAGACAGTCGTCACCCCTTTGGTGTCGGTCCGCTGGTGTTCGTTGATGATCTGCAGTGAGAAGTCTGCAATTTTTTCGGTGTTGGTCAATTCCCGGTAGTACTCTGCTCGGACATCCTCACCGAGGAAGACCGAGAGCTCAGCGAGGATCTCCTCATAGGCTTGTAGGCGAGCGTTGTACTCCACAGTCGCGCTTCCTTTGCCGACGAAGGAAACCTGCCCTGAGCGTGAGGGGGGCGAAGAGACCCAGGCGGGCATCCCTTCCACCTGCGAGCGGACCAACTCCCCGAGGGAGGTACAGGAGAAGAGCAGCGGAAGGATCAACAGCAGAGGAAGCAGGCGTTTCATTACTTGATAGTGTACGCTGTTCCTAGGGTGAAGAAAACCCCTCGTTGCACGATTGCAGTAGCGCTGCTGGTAATCTGGTTGCCCACCAAAACGGTAATCGCCCAATCTTTGATGCGATAGGTGGCCCCGATTCGCCCATCAGCGCGCAGGGCAAGCCCCTGACTATACCCCATCCCCACCAGTGCCCAGCCTACAAAGGAGAGGTTTCGCCCCACAGCTCGTTCAGTGCCAAAGAGCGTACTGCCCAACACAGAGGCACCGATGCCGAGGCTCACCCCAACGCCGTTACTGCCACCGGAGATGGAGGTGAGCAGAGTATAGGGGTACAGCGGAAGCGGATAGTGCAGCACCGCTTCAGCGCTCAGGGCACCGCTGAGAGAGACGCTGCCATAGAGGCCCACTTCAATCGGTTGTATCCGCTCTGCTCTGAGCTGCGGAACAAGCGTATCTCCTGAGCGTTGAGCGGCGATGATTGTTCCACTCGCCTTATCGACCGTCGTCGCTACGATGGTCCCGAGCACCCGCTCGTTGGCATCGAGCACTTGGTAGTGTGCACCGCTTTTCGGCTGTGTTTCTCCAGTGAGAACAAAGCCCTCTCGCAAGGGTAGAGAGAGCAACGGCTCTGCTAAAAGCGGCAGCAGAGCCTCTATATCCCAGTAGAGCGCCTCATCGATCGTTTGGGCCGCACGCTCAACCGTCTCAGGCAGCAGGAGCTCCCACGCACCTTCTGTCGTCGACACACGCAGAAGGCGTGTAGCGGTTAGGTCTGCAGCCACCGCCATCTCAGCGGGCAGCCGATTGGAAAGCCCTCGGTGTAGGTGCTCCTCGATCGCCTCTGCATAGGAGGGCTCTAGTGCACTATCGGCGCTAAAGGAGAGTGGTACCGCTCCAACAGCGCTGAGGATGAAAACCAGGTGTACACCGAGGAGCAGTCGCTTCACGCAAGCGCCCCCACCTGCACAATCTCGACGATCAGACGCGCTGCGTCGACCATCGCCGGCAGCGCTGCCCACTCGTAGACGGAGTGCAGGTTATGCCCACCGGTGAAGATGTTCGGACAGGGGATCCCATGTTCGTTGGCCATCCGAGCTCCATCGGTACCACCGCGGATCACCTCCTCGGTGAGGGTGAAGCCCAAGGTCTCCCCTGCCTTGTAGAGGGTCTGCATCGCAATCGGTTTCTCCTGGGCGACCAACGCCATATTATAGTAGATATACTGCGTGTCGACGCTCACCGTTCCCCCAGGATAGAGGGCCTCTGTTGCCGCAGCAAGGTCTTCGAGGGCCGCAGCTCTGCGCTTGAGGATATCCAGATCGAAGTCCCGCAAGTAGATCGTCAGTTCGACCTCGGTGGCGGTGCCTTCGATGGTATGTGGACAGTAGTAGCCAAAGCGGCCATCGGTCGCCTCTGGGCTCTCTGCCTGCGGCAACGCGTTGACAAAGAAGGAAGCCATCGTCAGTGCGTTGACCAATCTGCCGCGGGCCATACCGAGGTGGTAGCTGATACCGCTAAAGCGGACCTTCACCGTCGCTGCATTGAAGCACTCACTTTGGATCAGGTGTCTGCCACCGCCGTCGATCGTATAGCAGTATTCGCTTCGGATCGTATCGTAGGGGAAGTTGTCCATCCCCGCCCCGGTCTCCTCATCGGTGGTGAAGATCAGCTCCACTTCCCCGCGCTCAATCTCTGGGTGCGCTAAGAGGTAGGCAGCTGCGCTCATCATCTCAGCGACCCCCGCCTTATCATCGCTGCCGAGCAGCGTCGTCCCATCGGTGACAATCACCGTCTCTCCCACATACTCTAGCAGGGCGGGGTTCTCCTCAACGGTGAGGGTATGGTCGCTGTTCAAAGGGATATCCTTGCCATCATAGGAGGTGATTACCCGCGGTTTTACCCCATCACCGGGGACATCGTCGGCGGTGTCGACGTGGGCCATAAAGCCGACAGTCGGCACTGCCCGGTCGATCGTAGCAGGCAGGCGGGCGATCACCACACCGACATCGTCGATATGGATATCTTCGACACCGAGGGCGCGCAGCTCATCGGCGAGCATATGCAAGAGATCCCACTGTCCATCGGTGGAGGGGGTCTTTTCAGCGACCAGGCGCCCATCGCTCATCGTATCGACGGCGACATAGCGAAGGAATCGATCAAGCATCTCAGATGCGAATGTGCTATTCATAGAAAGGCTGCTCCTTAGCAAGAGATAGTACCTTGAGTATCCCACAAAGGTCCTCTAGGAGCAACCATCGAAATTAGACAGTAAAGTTATACTTCTTGAGCATTGGGCGCACCATGTCGATGACATTGTAGATGGCAAAAACACAGAGCATGACGCCGGTGACTATCGGAGAGCGCTTGGCGGTCTTCCCGGTGGCGATCATGCTCGCTGCCAGGGCGTAGGCGAGATCCGGCTCGGTGGTGACCTCGGCGATCCACTCGACAAAGGACTGTTCGGCGGAACCTCCGAACTGATAGTAGCGCCAGATTGACATCACCGTGGTAGCCACCGCCCCAGTTGCTACGGCGATACCCGCAGCGGCTGCCACCTTCCCCCAGAGCAGCGTGGTGGGCATACAGGCGTAGACCACCCCTGCGGTGAAGAGCACCAAGGTGCGGGTCACCAAGCGCTGCATATCCTTCCAGAAGGGGGCACGTTGGCTCGGGGCGAGGGAGCGGGCGAGCACCGCTGCTTCTTGCTCTAAGATCGTACGTACCGCCCGAAGCTGCTGATCCAGCTCAGCTCTGCCCTCCTCATCCAAGAGCTCGTAGGCAACCTCCAGGACCGCCTCATACTCATCCTCGCCGACGGTGTAGAGGAACTCTAAGTAAGCCCTACCATCCGCTTCAGCTAAGGTGTTGGCGACGATCGTCTCACTGTCGATCGGCGCCCCTCTCGGAAGATCGCTGAACTCCGCTTCGAGGTAGGGCCAGACGGTCCCTTGGTGTTCCTCGATCAGCGCTACGGCTCGCGGAATCAACAGCTCATCGCTCAGTGCTTCCCGCTGCTCAACCTCCCAACCCATCGAACAGCCGATCAACGAAACGATTATCAGTGCGACCACTGCTCCTTTTGCTATCTGTTTCACTCTGTCCTCCTTTTTAGACATCAACTCTGTGACAAGTCAAAGACCCAGCCCACCGCAAGGGAGAACCGAAGCGAAGGATAGTGGGAAAAGAGCGCCTGCAGCTCCTCGTACTCCGCTTCGTAGAGACGGTTCGGATCACGGATAATCACAGCTGGTCGAACCAGCAATGCAGGGCCAACATACCAATCCCAGGCAAGGGCGATTTCGTTGAGGAAGTGCACGCACACCCCCTCCTCCCAAGGGTGGTTTCCCACCACTCCCATCTGCGCTAACGAGAGCGAGACGCAGAGCGGCCACCGAAAGAAGTGGTAATCCAAACAGATCGCCCCCTCGATAAAGAAGGGACCTCCCCGCTCCCGCTCCCAGTGACAGCTCAGCGGAACACGAAGGGAAAACTCCTCATCGAGCTCGAAGGCGACCTCGGTACGCAGCAACGCTGTGTCATAGAAACAACTCTCCAAAGCCATCACATCCAAGCTCAGTGAGAGCCGCCCACCAGAGATCGGTAGCACCACAGCGAGTAAGAGCAGTATGAGAATCCCGCTTCGTTTCACTTTTCCCTCCGCTTTGACGCTACCACAGCCTTCTTGTCGTAGATACTCTCCGTTTGAGGTACCCTGCTTTGAGGAGAAATCCTCTATTGCAAGCACTGAAGAAGTGGTATACTCGCAACGAGGAGTTCATTGTGAAGAAGAGTTCAATAGTGGCATTGGTTTGTATCGTGGCTCTAGTGATCGCTGGAGGGGTCTATTGGTATCTGCATCTGCTGCCCTTGGCGTCGAGCAGACAAGATTCGGTGCAAGCAGAACCGGTTGTTGCCGATGCAGCGGTAGCACTGCCAGCAGCTCTTGCAGCGCCTGAAGTTTTCCAAGGCCCCAAGGAGCCGAGCCCAACGG
>DASRNL010000192.1:0-6453 GCA_035647415.1 Sphaerochaeta sp.
GCTCGCTATCGACCCTCCCTACCCGCTCATCCCACGATACGCTATAGGTGCCGTCGGCGATACCCCCTTCACCGAAGAGCAAGAGGTCCTCCAGGGTGACGGTGGCGGTAAATCCGTTTTTTCGGGCACGTTGTATCGCCTGTGGCAGCTCAAAGACTGTTTGCATCCGCCCCAGATCGGCAACCAAGGAGATAGAAATATGGGTATCCTGCTCAGTGTAAGAGAGGATACGGAGGTGGTCAAAACTGCCTTGTGCTGAGAGTATACCATCTACCAGATGGATGCTCTCTGCATGTACATTGAGATTTCCTCGGAGATAGTCGAGGTGAGAGAAGGTAAACGTATCGTCGATAGCTGAAAATTCGCCCTGGAGGCTGCTTTTGGTGTCAGCGTAAAAGAGGGATGCATCGATAGCGACCTGGTCGTCGAGGTTTGTCTCACCGATCAGCGAGAGTGTAAGATACGAGTCCTCCCCCAAGAACCCAAACTCTCCCAGTGGAAAGCTATCCACTTGGACGACTGCCTGCAGGGTTTCTTCGTCACTCGCGAGGGTGATAAGGATCAGCTCGTCGAGGCGAAAGAGCAGTTCATAGGGGGTGATGAAGTTCTTTGCAGCTAACGTGGTTACGGGTACTCCACTGTACGCGAATGAACCTTCGTAGAGAGCATCGAGAGTACTGAGGGTGATATCTGGAGCGGTGATCTTCTGTGAGGTAGCAGCGAAGGGAATTGAGAGAGTGTAACTCCGCCCCCCATAGGGCAGGTTCTCCAAGAGCAACGAGGAGGCGGTGACCGACCAGTTGTGCAGATCCAAGAAGGAAGCATTGAGATCACCGCTAAAGAGGCTGCTGACCCCTGGAACCTGGAATTGGTTCGCCTGCACTGAGAGGGTCTGCGGATAGGCAAGCGAGAGCGCTACGTGCAGCCGGGTATCCTGGATAAGTTCCATATCCAGCGTATCAAGGGCAGCACTGAAACTCAGAGCGGTGCTATCCTCCTGATAGTAGAACTGTACATCGCCAGTGAGCAGTGCCGGTTCAACCCGCTCTACCAGTGCTTCTGCTTGTACCTGCTTCTCGCCGGTGGTCACCAGCGTAACCTCATAGACATCAGGTGGGAGGTCGAGCATCGAAGCGGAGGCAAGCAGCTGTCCATCTTCGATACGGTGGAAGTTCAACTCCCCGCGCGGCAGCCAGTAGTTCATCTCAGTCTCCCCTGCAAAGGAGAGGCGGTAGCCACCGCTTGCTAAGGTCAGTGCAGGCACGACAATTTGTTCACCTTGCAGCATACCAAGGAAGGTGAACCCTGCATCAAGGTCTTGGGTGCCAATCTGGGCATCAAGCAAAGCAAGGTCAGCGCTGACACGGCCGGTGGGTATCGAATTGGCGATAGCTGCGTCGATGGAGATGTTTCCATTAAAGGTTGTTTGCTCTCGAATATAGGGTTTGAGGAAGGGTGCCCAGCGATCGATAATCGGAGAAAAGTTCTGTGCATGGAGGCTGTCGAGCCGGGCTCCAAGGATGACACTGCTCTCCTCAGTATCGATGTTGATAACTGAGCGAAGGTCAAACTCCTGTTCGAGAAACAGCGCACCTTCCAGCTGTGCTCGACCCTCCCTGCCTTGCATTGAGAGCGAGAGCGCCAGAGGTCGGTTGATCACAGAGCTCTCCACCGCCGGGAGGGTAAGTTCAGCGGTGAGGGTCCCCTCCTGTTGCAGGAAGGAGAACTCGCCTTGCAGTGGGCTCCTGAATGAAATGTCGACCTCAGGAATTGTAACACCAACATCTCCTCTCACTCCCAGTGCGAGCTGTAAAGAATCGGTTATCCTGCCAGCAAGAGAAATTAAAACATCCTCAGCCGCCAGGTAGGTGTTGTCACTACCTTCGGCCAAGCTCACCCAGCCGCTGAGCGTATCATCGGCATTCTGGTGTAGCTGCAGAGCGAGCTCTCGCCCGCTAAAAGAGCCATACGGATCAAATGTAAAGGAGATGGGGAGCTCTGCATGGGTGTGGACGGAAAGCGAACGAGGAGTCCAACCTATAAAGCGCATATGGGCGGTGGTCGTCGGCACAGCAACGTTCCAGGACGGACCGCTGCCGACAAAGGAGGCTACCGTGAGCAACACCGAATCGAGGGCGGAGAAGGAGCCGGTAGCAGAGAGTGAGAGCTGGTTAATCGACGCATCAAGCTGCGGGTGCTCGGCTTTGAGGTTTTGCAGTGAGAGCGAGAGGGAGGAGAGCTCCTCTAGGACGGCGACCAGCTGCTCACACGTTGCACTGCCACCGAATACGTTCCCCTCAAAGTGCTGCGCCTCCAAGACGATACGGTCAATGCTGTCCAAACCAAAGACGACATCGCTTACAGAGGCGTTCATATCTGTAAAATCTGCACGAATCTCCTTGGCTGTCCCGGCGATGTGCAATGCATCGACTCCAGTACGGAAGTCGACCTCAAAATCGCTCTTTTGTAAGATGACAGTTCCATCCTCCATGAGCACATCCAAATCAGCATCGACTAATTCCAGGATAAACCCAAAGGAGAGCAGCCGTGGGCTCTCGGTTCTCTGCACGACTAAGAGGTCTTCAAGCTGCTCTTCGGTAAGCTGTAGGGTGATATCTTTGGTTTGGATTCGCACCGAGTGCCTCGGCAGGGCGAGGGCAAAAAGAATATTCGGAATACCCCCAGGCACTCGAACCTCTTTAATCTGTCCAAGTGGTTCGCCCTTGTAGCTGAGTGTAAGATCAGCGAGAGCGAGCTCCTTGAGGTAGTTTCTGCCGACCGATCCAATTTCAATGGAGAGTCCTTCCTCTCCGGCAAGTCGGTCGATAAGCTTGGTGGCAAAGACATCGCTTGGGTTGGGCATACCGATATAGGCCATCGCCCATAAAACGACAGCAGCACAGCTGAGAAGCACTATAATCGCGACAACGATATCTTTGAAGGTCGTATGAAATTTCACGTTGTTCTAGTATAGCCTAAACTTCTTTGCTTGGCATCACTTTCCTCATTTACCTCTACTCTCTTTTGTCGTAGAGTAAGGTGCAGGAGGCAATGATGTCCACACTCTTGAAAAACTTCATCGTCTTTGAAGGACTCGATGGTTCGGGTACCACCACCCAGATGCAGCTGCTCGCTGAATCCTGTGATCAGCGAGATCAGCGCTGTAAAGCTACCTTTGAACCGACTGATAAGCCGTTGGGCAGGCTGGTTCGATCGGTCCTGCAAAAACAGATTGTCACCACGCCCTTTGCCTTAGCACTGCTCTATGCAGCGGACCGCGAGGATCACCTGCACAACCCCATCTACGGGATAGTCCAAGATCTTGCGGCAGGGAAGCTGGTGATCAGCGACCGCTACCTCTACTCATCGCTCGCCTATCAAAGTGTGGAGTGTGAGTATGAGACGATCGCTGCGTTGAATGACTTCCCCCACCCTGAATTCCTCTTCTACATCGATACTCCGATCGATGAGTGCATCCGACGCATCAGCAGTCGAGGTGCTGCAGTAGAGCTCTTTGAGCGCAAGGAGTTCCTCGCTCTCGTACAGAAGAACTACGAGCGAATCTTCTCCACCCTCGATCCAGCGGTCACTTTCATACGGTTGGATGGGATGCTCCCTATAGAGGAGATCGCCCGCCAGGTACGAGCGGCGGTCTTCAGCGAATAAGCATCGCATCCCCGTAGCTGAAGAAGCGGTACTGCTCTCGGATCGCATGGGTGTATGCCACCTCGATCTGTTCCCGACTGGCAAAGGCACTGACGAGGACCACCAAGGTGGACTCTGGGGTATGGAAGTTGGTCAAAAGGCGATCGACCACTTGGAAGGTATAGGGGGGACGGATAAAGAGATTGGTCCGCCCCTCACCAGCTATAAGCTGTTGCTCGTGGGCATCCCATGCGCTCTCCAGCGTTCGGACACTGGTGGTCCCCACCGCAACGATCGGCCTGCCGTTGCGTTTGGCCTTGGTTATTGCCTCCGCACTCACTCTTGGAATCTCATACCGCTCATAGTGCATCACATGATCTGCAAGGTGTACGGTACGGACCGGCAAAAAGGTCCCCGGCCCTACGTGTAGGGTGATGGGTGCGATCTCGATACTCCGTGCTGCTAAGCTTTTGAGGGTCGCTTCGGTGAAGTGCAGCCCAGCGGTCGGACTCGCCACCGAGCCCTGCTTCTCTGCATAGATCGTCTGGTAGCGCTTAGCATCGATCGGTGCATCCTCTCGGCGGATATACGGAGGAAGTGGTACATGTCCAACAGTGGTGAAGAAGGCCTCGTCGATCGGCTCATCGAAGGTCAGTGCTTTGGTCCCATCGGCGTAGGAGGCGGTTATCGTTGCACTATAGGGGAACCCACCTGCTGTGTTTGAAAAGATGAAGCGCTTGCCTTCGCGCTGCTTTTTGGCCTTGGAGGCCATCACCAGCCAACTGCCAGCAAGCTGCTCTTCGAGAAAGAGGAACTCTACTCTCCCACCGCTCTCACTGCTACCATAGACCCGCGCTTTTCGGACCTTGGTGTTGTTGATCACCAAGAGCGACCCTTCATCGAGGTAGGAGGCGATAGTATCGAAGGTGCTGTCGATCAGCCTTCCGGTAGCCCGATCGAGGACCAACAGCCGATCCTCTCCCCGGCGATCGGCAGGGTGTTGAGCGATCAGTCGCTCAGGCAGATCAAAAGAGTATTCCTTGATTGTCATCAAGCTGCCTCGTGCAGGGGATTTCTAAGAGGTCGTAAGCGAGCTTAGTTGCCATACGACCACGGGGGGTGCGCTTGAGGAATCCTTTTTGGATCAGGTAGGGTTCATAGAAGTCCTCGAGGCTTTCAATCGCCTCGCCTACTGAGATTGAAAGGGTCTCCGCTCCTACCGGTCCTCCATCGTAGAACTCGATGATGGTCCGCAGGATATTGCGGTCCTGTTTCTCTAAGCCTTGCTCATCGATACCGAGGCGCTTCAGCCCATGGTCTACCACCTCGCCGGTGATGTGGTCATCCCCTACGACCGTAGCGAAGTCTCGCAGCCGCCTCAGCAGCCTGTTTGCGATCCGCGGAGTCCCGCGGCTGCAGCGAGCGAGGCGTTCAATCGCATCATCGTCGATCGCTATTTCTATGATCTCAGCGCTACGAGCGACTATCTGAGCGAGCTCCTGCTCATTGTAAAACTCGATATGAGCGGTGATGCCAAACCGAGATGCTAAGGGACTGGAGACCGACCCTGCTTTGGTCGTCGCACCGACGAGGGTGAAGCGTGGCAGTGGCACCCGCATGGTGCGTGCTGCCGGTCCTTGGCCGATCACCCAATCGATCTCAAAGTCCTCCATCGCAATATAGAGCATCTCCTCCAAGGCGGGCTTGAGGCGGTGGATCTCGTCGATGAAGAAGATCGAGTTCTCGGTGACATTGGTGAGGATCCCAGCGAGATCTTTGGGCTTATCGAGCGCCGGAGCGCTGGTCATGCGAATTTCTGCCTCCATCTCATTGGCGATGATCGAGGCGAGGGTGGTCTTCCCCAGCCGGGCCGATGAGAAAGGTATGGTCTAGGGCCTCTTCCCGCTTGCGGGCTGCCTGGATAAAGACTGAGAGGTTATCCTTTAAGCGCTCCTGACCTTGGAAATCCCGCAACAGCTGGGGGCGTAGGACGTTCTCTCGGCGGTCGACTTCCGTCTGAAAAGAGGTGGAGACGATCGAGCTCTCCCAGAGGGTCTTACTGCTGTGTTGCTTTTCGTCCATCGCTCTCTCCTACCCTAAAAGCTTGATCGCCACGCGGAAGAGCTGCTCTTCGATCTCATGCTGAGAGAGCGAATCAAAGACTTCCTTCTGAGCGACAAGCTGTTCGTCGATCAAGGTCTCTACCTGTTTACGATCATATCCCATATCCACCAAGGCACGGATGATATCCCCGTATGGATGCGCAGCACTGCGTCCTCGTGGCTCGTGATCTTCATCGAGGACCAGCACATTGCGAAGCGCAAGGATCATCTTCTGACCGGTCTTCTGGCCGATTCCAGGGATCGTCGTCAGGGTCTTAACATCTCCGGCGTCCAGGGCACGGATCAGGTTGCGCACCGAAATACCGCTGAGGATCCTCAGCGCTTGTTTGACCCCGATGCCGCTGACTGTCTGTAGTTGAGTGAAGGCCTCGCGTTCCGCTTCATCGAGGAAGCCGATGAGCTGCATCGAGTCATCACGGTGGATCAACACCGTGAGCAGGCGAACCGACCTGCGGGCTTCACCGCTTAGGTTGGTCAACGCGCTCGCTGTCTGTGCACTGATTGCGAGGCGATACTCGAGGTGGGAACAGCGGAGGATCGCCTCACTCTCCCCTACTTGGACTAGATCTCCGACAATCGCATGTATCATTGTTGAAATATCCTTCGTTCAGAAGCGCTATGGACGCTGTGGCAGAGGGCTGCAGCGAGTGCATCAGCAGCGTGGTCTGGGCGCGGAATCTCCTCA
>DASRNL010000193.1:0-3089 GCA_035647415.1 Sphaerochaeta sp.
CACCGCAGGCAGCCGCTTTTCCACAGCAGCAGGGAACGAAAAGGAGATCTTGCTCCCATCGGGCTCGCAGATATCACACCGCTGCTGTGCCAGGAGGTAGAAGGCAGAATCTTCATCGCTCTTTCGTGCGATGAAGATCGCCCATTCGCTCTTAGCGCTATCTGCTAGGCTGCGGACCACCTCGGTAGCGAGCTCCTGCAGGTTGACGATGGTGGTAAGCCGCCTGCTCAAGGAGCGGACCGTCACCTGATAGGGGTGCCTACGTGGTACGATAGCGGTGTCGATGAGATGCAGCATGAAGGAGCGCAGAGGGTGGACGATAATCAGGGTCGCCGAGCCGAGGGCAAAGGCTATGAGGGAGGTATTGCCGAAGGTGACACGCACGCTATAGGTCTGCACCACCAAAAGAATCCCCAGATAGATGAGCGAGGAGACCGCCAAGAGGATTGTCGCATAGAGAAACGTGATGCCGACCTTGGAGTAGTTGATCAGTTTGTACTTATAGATCGAATAGAAGAGCAACACTGCATTGATTGCTGCGGCAAAGATATCAATCGGGTACTTGCCCAAGGTGGGGAAAACGTTAATAAAGATTCCCACCAGCATCACCGCTACACCTGTCAGCGGGAGGACAAGGTTTTTCTTTGCTTCCAACTCCCGCTTGCTGGTGGCAGCAAAGAGCAGCAACCCTACGCTGATGATGAGGTAGATGTAGCTGATGGAGTACGCACTCACCGCTCCATCGGCCAACTGGTAGTAGAACTGTCCAGCTGCAGTGAAGCCTGCATCGCTGACGATCATGCCGTTGAAGTTCAAATACATCAACGGGATAATCAGTAGGTAGCTAAGGCTGATCGTCCAGCGCACCCAGACCTGTTTCATATCCAAAATATCCACGATAAAGCTGGTCAGCGGATAGGGGACCGAAAGGAGACCGACCAGCATGATTCGGTTCCAAAAGAGCGGGGTCATAATCGGCGCGTTGAGGTGCATCATCATCGAGCCAAAGGACCAGATGGAGAGCATCACCATATAGAGCTGGAAGGACCAATAGAATCGATCTTTCCGATATTGGAGGAATCCAAAGACAGTAAAAGTCACGTAGAGCACACATGCAATCGCTGGAATGATAGTCGAGATGTCAAAATACATGGGAATTCCTCTTTTTCTTTAATTTATGCAAAGTTTGTACTAGTATAGGGGGTAATTATGGACATAATCAAACTATTTATATTGGGTGCTGTCGGCGCTGCCGGATATTTATTCTTAGGTTTGTATGACGCAGCTCAGCTAAAAAAGAATCAGCGGTTAAGCCGCGTCTTTGCCTTCGGGTTCTTTTTGGCAGCTATCCCCTACCTCCTACTCTTCTTTACCTTCGTCACCCCCCACCTCCGGCACATCTCCATTCCCCTCCTCTTGCTCGCCATCACTGCAGGAGGAGCGACTGGGTATATCGTCTTGCTGGAGATTCCAAAAAACCACCATAACCACACCACCGTCTATGATCGAGGCACCTACGCGCGGGTGCGCCACCCTGGCTTCCTCACCCACTTCGTTTTGAACACCTTCATCGTGCTCTACTTCTTCAACCTTGAGGTGCTGTTGCTCTGCACTGTATATGTGATCTGTAATCTGATCCTTATCACAGTAGAGGATATCTACCTCTTCCCCCGTCTCTTTGTAGACTACGATGCGTATAAAGAACGCACTGGGTTTTTGATTCCAAAACGCAGAAAATAACAAACATGCAATACCACCTAATAATCACCGATGATGAGGCAGCGATACGGAAGGTTATGAGCATCATGCTCAAGCGAGCGGGATACCGAGTGAGTACCTGCTCCAACGGATATGAATTGTTAGAATTGCTCCAAGAAGAGGCAGCAGATCTGCTACTGTTGGATATCAAAATGCCAGGCATCAGTGGTCTTGATCTGCTCAAGATTCTTAAGGAGCGATACGTTTCCCTTCCGGTAGTGATGGTAACCGCCTTCGGAGATTTAGAGACCGGCATCACTGCGATGCGCAATGGCGCCTCTGACTACCTCACCAAGCCAGTGAAACAACAAAAGCTGCTCAGCACCGTCGCTGAGGTACTGAGGCGCCAACAGACTCCGGCGGTTGCCGAGACCGAAGAGCAACTCGCTGAGGCCTTAATTGCCTTGCGGGATGTACGGATGGCGACCTTGGAGGCCTTTACTGAAACCATAGCGTTAAAGGACAATTACACCAAAGAGCACTCTCTTAGAATTCGCATCATCGCAGAGGAGATGGGCAAAGCGATGCGTCTCAACCAAGAGACGACTGACATTCTCGCCATCGGTGGTCTTTTACACGATATCGGCAAGATCGGTATCCCCGAGGAGATCCTCAACAAGCCATCGGCACTTACCGATGCAGAGTACGAGATTATGAAGGGACATCCCCGAGCTGGAGTGAGAATCGCCAGTCACCTAGAAATGCTCAAACCCTTCCTACCGATTATCCAAAGCCACCATGAACGCCTCGATGGACGGGGATACCCTGAAGGGCTGATAGGCGCTCAGATTCCTTTTGAAGTAAAAATCGTAAGTATTATCGACACCTTTGAGGCGATGACCTCCAAACGTCCCTACCGGGATGCCCTGCCAGTGGAAGTGGCTGTCGCTGAGCTAAAGAAGAACAAAGGCACCCAATTCGATGCAGATTTGGTGGACTTCTTCATAGAACACCAACTCTATACACTCTGATGTGCTACACTCTTTGTAGGAGGGCGATATGGCACTACAGATAATCTACGGGGATATCACGAAGGTGCAAGCTGACGCAGTTGTAAACGCAGCCAACACCGCCTTAAAAATGGGCGGGGGTGTCTGCGGTGCGATCTTCCGTGCAGCAGGACCAAAGGAACTTACCGAAGCATGTGCTCCCTTAGCTCCAATTAAAACCGGAGAGGTGGTAATTACTCCAGGCTTTAATCTCAAGGCTAAGCACATCATTCACACCGCAGGTCCTATCTACAGAGATGGCAAAAGCGGTGAAGCGGAGCTTTTAGCTGCCTGTTACACCAACAGTCTTACCCTCGCAAAAGAACATAACCTTACCAGCAT
>DASRNL010000194.1:0-4740 GCA_035647415.1 Sphaerochaeta sp.
ACCACCGTCTATGTCACCCACGACCAGGAGGAGGCGCTCTCGATTGCCGATACGATTATCGTCATGGACCGAGGGACGGTGGTACAGAGCGGCACCCCACAGGAGGTGTATACCGAGCCCAAGACCCACTTTGTCGCAACCTTCATCGGAGAAGGCAATACCATCGCCGCCGCTTCACTGATTGATACAGCTTCGCCGAACAAGCTACTCTTCTTCCGCCCTGACGCCCTCACTATCAAATCCGCTGCTTCAATCGATGAGGCGACTCACTACACCCTTTCCAACGCCAGGGTGGTACGGAGCGAGTTCCAAGGCGAGCGATACCGTATCCACCTGAAATGGCAAACGAGTGATCTCATCTGTTATCACCATCTGCCAACACCAGACAAGGAGCTTACCTTGGCGCTCGCCAAGGATGCGGTGCGCTATTTTTAAGAAGGACTATCGCTGCGTATCCTCCCCTTTGGGAATATACAAATGTTTTGATTCGAGTATACTAATGGTCATGAAGCGAAGTCTGCTGCTTGTTTTGCTCCTCATCCTTCCTGCACTGCTCTATAGTGCTGTCTACCACAGCGTCACCGTCACCGCCTTCCCCTACTTCGCTATCCCGCACTACAAGGATGCCATCCCGGTGCGGACTGCAGGCGGAGCCGCATTCTCAGTTGGCCTTTTGGGCATTACGACCGATCCTGTGGACTTCTCAGTGGAAATGCACTATCGAGGCATCGCCCCCTCGATCCCTCATGGACACTATCGGCTGCGTGGCTTCCATAGCCTCGGGGCAACCTTGCGCTTCTCTACCCCGCTTACTGATTCGCTCGCCCTCTTTGGCGCCGCTGGCACTGAGGTGCACTCCTATTTTGCGATTAAGGAGAGCTTCGCCTCGTTCAGTGCAGAGGTAGGGCTTGCCCTCCTCTTGGAAGAACAGCCCCAATCGCGCTTGGAGGCGACCTTCCCCATTGCGGTGCACCTCAGAAAGGAAATCACAGCGCTGAGCGTTGGCGTTGGGTTGCGCTACCAGCTCTACCCCTATCGGAGGAAGAGCCGATGAGACGTCTGTTCCCTCTTTTGCTCTTGAGTCTCCTCCTCTACAGCTCATGTGAACTGAGCACCCCTCCACCCAAGGGGAAGCTCTACACGGTGCAGATCGCTTTGGACTATGCGTACAGCACCGATCCTAATGACAAAACAACCCCAGCTACCTTATATGGTACGATCAATGATGCCCTCGCCCTCGACCAAGCGTGGGAAGAGATCGCTGCTCGGTTGGGGATCCCCCATCAGAACTTCGCGTTCCTGCAGATAGGAAAACAACCTGCCTCCATACCAACACACCAAATAGGAGAGGCGAGTGTGGTGGCTTACCCCTTCATCGATGCAATAGAGCAAGCGGTACAAGCGCTTGCAAGCATAGCTACCGAGAACGATCTCACCATCTTCTCCTATAGCGGCCACGCTGTAGCTGGTCTTATCACCCTCGCCCCGGTTGCCGACATCGGCACAGAGTTCTATAACGCTTCTGAACTGTTAGCACTCGTCGCTCAGATTCCAGGTCGCAAGCTCGTCCTCCTCGATGCCTGTGAAACAGGCCTCGCCATCCCCCCTTCTCCGTACAGCTCATCGAGGTTGTTAGGATCTTCCATCGGTGATTGGTATGCACAGTACTTCGCCAAAGCAGCTGCCGGAATGCCCAAAGAGTTGGCGATAATCACCTCAAGCGCTGACACTGACTCCTATGAGACGACGGTCAATGGACGAAAATACGGCGACTTCACCCAAGCGCTCCTACAGAGCCTCGGCTGGGATCACACTCTCCATGCGATGGGCAGCACACTCGGCGATGCCTTCATCGGCAGACATCTTACCGTAACGTCCCTCTACACCGCTATAAAAACGCATCAACGCCTGCCGTTAAAGCGTACTTTGATCAACCTCCTCAATCCCTACTATCAACACCCGATGACCAGCGGTGGGCCAGTCGATATGATCCTCTTTACCCGCTGAAGCACGACGGTACAACCCGCCCCTTTGGGAGTATGAAGCGTTTTCTACCCATCTTTTTCCTCTGGATTCTATTGTGTAGCTGTGAATTGACTCCTATCGCTCGAGGGCGTGTATACCACATTGGTATCGCCCTCTCATATCAAGGAAGTGGAGTACAGCCCTTACGGGCTCCTCTCAACGATCTCTGCTGTCTCACCTCTGCCTTGGATGGGTGGTATACTGAAAACTCGGTAGCCCATACCCTCCTTAGTGACGATTCTTCGATACCGATAGATGCGCGGGCGACCAAAGCGGCAACTGTCGCAGCACTCGTTCAACACGCCGCTCTGGCAACAAGCGAGGATCTCCTCTTCATCTCCTACAGTGGGCATGGGCTGAGCGATGGCTCATGGGTCCTTGCCTCCCCAAATGCTGAAATTCCAATCTACACCAAAGAAGGGGGGGTGGACCCAGCGGTGTTGCTGAGCACCGAAGAACTCTATACTCTCTTACAAGGGGTAGAAGCGGCTACCTTGATTGTCGCCGACTGCTGCTATAGTGGGGCGCTCATCGGCCCCACACAGCCAAACGAAATAACCCAAAGGATCAAGGCCGCCTATCGGCGATACTTCCAAGAGGAAGGGTACTGGCCACAGATCTTTGTCCTTACCTCAACAACTGAAGATCACATCTGCAGCGAGCCGATAGCGGGGGTGCATACACACGGCTACTTCACCGAGGCACTCCTCAGATCGTTGGGGTGGGATTGTACCAAACAGATGATAGGGAGGTGCACTGCGATCAGAGGGATCGACGATCTCTACCAGGCGATAGTGCTGAACCAACGGATCCCCATCCACAGCGGCAGCTCTGCTGTCTATCAGTGCCCTACCATCGGTGGCGGTCCTGTGGAGCTGCTCTTCAATCGGTGAAGATCCCCTGTTTTACTGCTGCGATCTCATCGCGGATGACCGCAGCGCGTTCGAACTCCAGATCTTTGGCAGCCTCAAACATCTCCTTCTCCAAGGCTTTGAGATACTTGTTACGTCCCTGGGAAGAGAGCAGGTTATAACCACTTTTGAGGATGGTCAGATCCTCCTTCTGTGCTGCGCTCTTCTCCTCGCTCTCGCGTTCGATGATATCCTGCACCGCTTTGTTAATCGTCTGGGGGGTGATGCCATGCTCGCGGTTATACGCCTCTTGGATCGCACGGCGACGCTCGGTCTCGGCGATCGCCTCCTCCATCGCTGAGCTCATCCTATCTGCATACATGATCACCCGCCCTTCGGCGTTTCGTGCTGCTCGACCGATCGTTTGCACCAAGCTGGTGGTGGAGCGGAGGAAACCGATCTTATCGGCATCGAGGATGGCGATCAAGGAGACCTCTGGCAGGTCGAGCCCCTCTCTGAGGAGGTTGATTCCCACCAGCACATCAAAGAGACCAAGGCGGAGATCTCGCAGCAGCTCCACCCGCTCGATCGTCTCAATCTCACTGTGGAGGTAGCGCACCTTCAGCCCCAAGGAGGCGAAGTAGTCGGTCAGATCTTCGCTCATCTTCTTGGTGAGCGTGGTGACCAGGACCCGCTGTTTTTTTGCGATGGTGGCACGGATCTCGGCGTAGAGATCCTCCATCTGCCCTTCGGTGTGGCGGACGGTGATCTTTGGATCGAGCAAGCCGGTGGGACGGATGACCTGTTCCACCACCTGAGTCGACTCGGCGAGTTCGACCTTCCCTGGGGTAGCGCTGACGTAGACCCGCTGATCGATCACCTCGGTGAATTCAGCGTACTTCAGCGGCCGGTTGTCCAAGGCAGATGGAAGTCTGAAGCCGTAGTTCACCAAGTTCAATTTGCGCGAGCGGTCCCCCTCATACATCGCCCCAACCTGCGGCAAGGTGACGTGGGACTCATCGATAAAGGTGATAAAGTCCGGGGGGAAGTAATCCAAGAGCACCGCTGGGCGCTCCCCTGCTTTGCGGTTGGAGAGGGGGCGGCTGTAGTTCTCAATGCCAGAGCAGTAGCCGATCTCTTGGAGCATCTCCAGATCATACTCCACCCGGGTGCGGATTCGCTCCGCCTCCAAGGGTTTGCCCATCGACTCAAAGAGCTCTACCTGCTCCTCCATCTCCCCACGGATGCGTCCGATCGCAGCCTTTACCTGCTCAGGGGGCATGACGAACTGCTTCGCCGGGTAGAGGGTGTAGCTAGCTACCTCCTCCTGCCGCTCTCCGCTGATCGGATCAAACCACTGGATTGAGGCGATCTCATCCCAGTCGATGGAGAGCCGCACTGCGTTCTCCAGGTAGGAGGGGTAGATCTCAATCGTATCGCCACGGACACGGAAGGTTCCCCGCTTCAGTATGGCATCGTTGCGCTCATACTGCATGCGCACCAGCTGTCCAAGGATCTCCTTGTGGTTGAAGGCGGTCCCCTGGTAGAAGGTATAGGTCATGTCCTGCACCGAGACGGGGTTTGCCAGACCGAAGATGCAGGAGACTGTGGCTACCACGATCACATCGCGGCGTTCCATCAAAGAGAAGGTGGCGCTGAGGCGCAGCCGTTCGATCTCTTCGTTGATGTCAGCATCTTTTTCGATATAGAGGTCCTTGCCTGGGACATACGCCTCCGGCTGATAGTAGTCGTAGGTGGAGACAAAGTACTCCACAGCGTTCTCTGGGAAGAAGGATTTAAACTCACGGTAAAGCTGTGCAGCGAGGGTCTTGTTGTGGCTGAGGACCAAGGTGGGTCGTTGGAC
>DASRNL010000195.1:0-8267 GCA_035647415.1 Sphaerochaeta sp.
CGGCAGGGACTTCAACCAAGCCGGTGGGACGGATCGTCCGTGTGGCGATCTTTGCCACCAGCTTATTGGGTCCTACCGCAACCGCTGCTGCACACCCGAGGGTGTGGCGGATCTGTTGCTGCAGGCGCAAGGCGCTGGTAACAGGTGAGCCGAAGAGGCGAGCAGTGCCCCGCATATCCAAGTAGAGGTGCCCTCCACCCTCGGTATAGACTGCAGGTGAATAGGAGTTGATTACCGAAGAAAGGGTGCGATCTGCGTCTGCGATAAGGTGCGGGTCGGGGTGCAGTACTGTCAGCTGCGGTACCCTGCGCTGTGCATGCGCTACGCTCATCCCACGGCTGATGCCTTCGCTGCGGGCCAAGCGTGAGGGCGAAAGGACCACCGGTGTGCGGGTATGGGGCATCGCAATGACAAAGGGGCTTTTGGCGAGCGAGCGGTCGCGTGCTTGGGCAAGCGTGGCTGCATAGTCGATGATATTGACGTGGATGATCGCGCTTTCATCCATCGTCGCTCTCCAAGAGGGTGGCGAGGGTGCGGGCGTTGGCGACCGCAGCACCTTTGGGGTGGTTGTTGCAGTAGACGAGCGTCTGTTTGCTCTCTAGGGCAAGGAGACGGATCCGTTGGGCGATCTGTTTGAGCTCCTCGGTGCTATACCAGTAATCGTACCGGCTTGCAACATCGCTTGCCCACCAGGTGGTGGCATTGCGTCCATGGAGACGCAGATAGGCAAGGTCGGCGGTGGTGGTATCCAAGAGCGGAGGCACCCCATCCACAGCAGGCAGGTCGAGGGAGACAAAGCTGACCTTCCGTTGTCGCAGACCATCCAAGGTACGGTTGTTGTACCAGAGACTGTGGTGAAACTCTACCGCTAAGGGAAGGTGTGAGAGGCACTTAAGAAGGGAGTCCAGATACCGGCGCTCAGCAGGTGCATAGACAAAGCTTGCAGGAAACTGCAAAAGGATCGCCTGAAGGACCCCGGCGTGCAAGAGCGGTTGCACCGCTGCGCTAAAGGCAGCAACAGCACTGCGCCAGCTGCTTGCTATCTCTGTGGTGAAGCTCCGATGAGCTTTTATTGAGAAGCGCAGGCTCGGGGCTTGCTGATGGAGATGGGCGAGCTTGGCGGCGGTGGGCATCCGGTAGCGGGTGCTGTTAAGCTCGAGGGTGGAGAAGTGAGCTGCATAGTAGGGCAGATATTCAGCAGGGGCGAGCCCCTCCGGATAGAGAGGGCCGACCCACTCGTGGTATGTATAGCCGGAAGTGCCAACGCTGATCGTGCTCATATCTACGATATACTATACTTATGTTAAGTAGTCAAGAATCACGTTTGCTTTTCTCTTGTCTATTGCCTATCACGGTAGTACGATATACAGAGTAGGTCGTATGACCAAGGAGGATCCGATGAGTAAACGAGATGGACGGGATGATACTCCCAAAAAACCATTGACTTCGATCAGTGGTCGACCGATAGCACAGAATGAGAATATACAGACCGCAGGACGCCGCGGGCCGGTGATGCTGCAGGATACCTGGTATCTGGAGAAGATGGCCCACTTCGACCGTGAGGTAATCCCTGAGCGACGGATGCACGCCAAAGGCAGTGGAGCCTTCGGCACCTTTACCGTCACCGGCGATATCACCAAGTGGAGCAAGGCAGCAATCTTCAGCGAAGTTGGAAAGCAGACCGATGCGTTTGTCCGCTTCTCCACCGTCGCCGGGGAGCGAGGAGCAGCGGATGCTGAACGGGATATCCGTGGCTTTGCGATGAAGTTCTACACCGAGGAGGGGAACTGGGATCTGGTTGGAAACAACACGCCAGTCTTCTTCTTCCGAGACCCGATGTTCTTTCCCGACCTCAACCACGCGGTAAAGCGGGACCCGAGGACCAATATGCGCAGTGCGCAGAACAACTGGGACTTCTGGTCAGCGTTGCCTGAGGCGCTGCACCAGGTGACCATCACGATGGGGGATCGAGGTATCTCGCGCTCCTATCGACATATGGATGGCTTTGGCTCTCATACCTACTCCTTCATCAATGGAAACGATGAGCGGGTATGGGTGAAGTTCACCCTCAAGACCGAACAGGGGATTGAGAACCTCACCGACAGCGAAGCGGCCCAGGTCGTCGCCTGTGACCGCGAGAGTCACCAGCGAGACCTCTATGAAGCGATTGAGGCAGGTGAGTTCCCACGCTGGCGGATGTACGTGCAGATTATGACCGAGGCGCAAGCTGCAGCGCACCCTGACAACCCCTTCGATGTGACGAAGGTCTGGTTCAGAGGTGAATATCCTCTGCACGAAGTAGGGGTGCTGGAGCTGAATCGCAACCCAGACAACTACTTCCAAGATGTCGAGCAAGCTGCCTTCAACCCAGCGAATATCGTTCCGGGGATCGGCTACTCGCCTGATAGGATGCTCCAGGGACGGCTCTTCGCCTACGGGGATGCCCAACGCTACCGCCTTGGGGTAAATCACTACCAGATTCCGGTGAACAAGAGCAAGGTTGAGACCAACCACTTCCACCGTGATGGGGCGATGCGGGTCGATGGCAACTTTGGATCGGCGATGCACTACAACCCCAACTCCTATGGGATGTGGGCCGAGCAGCGCGATCTGACCGAGCCTGCCTATGATGGCGGAGGACCGGTCGATCACTACGACTATCGAGCGGATGATGATAACTACTACGAGCAGCCGGGTAAGCTCTTCCGTCTGATGGACAAAGCAGCGCAAGAGCGGCTCTTTGATAACACCGCCCGTAATATGCAAGGGACGACAGTCGAAGTACAGAAGCGGCATATCCGCCACTGCTACCTCGCAGACCCTGCCTACGGCGAAGGGGTTGCAAAAGCCTTAGGTGTCGACATCAAGGATGTCGATATGAAGAACACCTATGGGGCGCGAGCCTGATGAGGGGGAGGCGGGCTTCGGCCCGCCATTTTCGCACCTTGCACCGAAGGTGCCTATCGTCCATACTTGGCTTTGAGGTGAATCGGTGCAGGTACACGGTGTTTTCTTCTGTGATGTGGATGGGACCTTGCTTCCCTATGGAGATCAAGCAATCGATGAGCGTTTCTTTGCTACTGTCTTAGAAGCAAGACAGCAGGGCTTTCTTACCGTTATCTCCAGCGGTAGGATCTACTGTTCCCTCTATCCACTCTTTATCCCAGTACGCGATCAGGTGATCTTCTCGGCGAGCAACGGGTGCTTGGTGCTGGAGCATGAAGAGGCAATCCTGCCACCTCGAACGCTCCGTACAGAGGATATCGCCCCCTTGATCGCTGACCTGCACAGTTCTGGTGCCGATGTACTGATTTCAACGGTCAGCGGGCTCTTTTTGCTACACGAGCGCTCTGAGCATGAGCTTACCCTTCGCTATAGCAACCGAGCAGGTATACGCTTTCTCCACAGCCCAAAAGAACTAAAGGAACCAGTCCTGCAGATGACCGGCCTCTGCCGTGCTCCGCTAGAAGAGGTGCTCGGTGAGATACGCAAGCGATGGAAGAGCTCGTACCATATCAACGCCAGCGGCAGGCAGATGTTTGACATCGCTCCGACCCACAAGGGGGAGAGCCTCGTGGCAATCAGCGAGCATCTTGGGGTAGGGCGAGAGCAAACATGGGCTTTTGGCGATAATGAGAACGATTTTCTGATGCTCAAAGCGGCAGGGACTGCCTATCTTATGGAGGATGCACACCCTTCTTTGGTGCGTCCATCCTTCCTGCGAACAGCTGATGTCAGCACTACAATCCGTTCGATTGTCACGGAATTTCGAGCCAAGAAATAAAAAAGGTTTCACTCTCAGTCAGAGCATGCTATCATAGGTTAAGAAGGTTTTGGTACTCCGAAGCCATACCGTCATACTTTGAACGCTTGTTCTACCGCCGCTAGTATTGCCGCTGTCGTTCACCAAACGGAAGAGGGGAAGAGAGCCCCCAACAGACAGGAGGTCGTCGAGAATCCTACAGGGAGGCGGCGAACAGACACCCATACTATTGTAGCTTCTTGGTGGTTTTTTGATTTTTACAGTGGGTTGGTTTACCGGTTTAGAAAACCGCTTTAGTAATGTGAATATTGGGGGTAACCCCAGAGAACAAAAGGAGAAATACTATGAAAAGAAAACTGTTGCTTGGTGTCCTAGCAGTGCTGCTAGTCACAACAACGCTCTTTGCTGCTGGTATCCAGGAAGCCGCACCAAAAGAGGTGTACTTCTTGAACTTTAAGCCTGAAATTGCCGATGTCTATGAGGCAAAAATTGCCCCAGTCTTTGAAAAAGAGACCGGTATCAAGCTGAAAGTTGTCACCGCAGCCAGTGGAACCTACCTACAGGTGCTCAAGAGCGAGCTTGCAAAGAGCAATCCGCCCTTGATCTTCCAGACCAACGGTCCAGTAGGCTTAGCAGATAGCCTCGCCTATACCGCCGACCTGAAGCACACCGACTTCTACAAGATCCTTGCAGACAAGTCGATGGCACTGGGAGTAGGTGATGAAGTCTTAGCAATTCCGTATGCAGTAGAAGGCTACGGCATCATCTATAACGATGCGATTATGCGCAAATACTTCGCACTGCCAAACAAGGCGGTGAGGATCTCCAGCGCAGATGAGATCACCAATTTTGCCCTCTTGAAGGCAGTAGTTGAGGATATGCAGCGCAACAGAGGTGCCCTTGGCATCCAGGGTGTCTTCGCTTCCACCAGTATGGCAGCCGGAAATGACTGGCGCTGGCAGACCCACTTGGTCAACGTACCGCTCTACTATGAGCTACGGGACAAGGGAATCCCCTTTGGTGAGCCGACTCGTGACTTCGACTTTACCTACTCCAAGGAAATGGAGAACATCTGGGAACTCTATCTGAACAACTCCACCACACCACGTGGCTTGCTCGGATCGAAGAGCGTCGATGACTCGATGGCAGAGTTTGCCCTCGGCCAGGCTGCCATGGTGCAGAATGGAAACTGGGGAGCTAGCCAGATTCTCGGGGTAAAGGGAAATAAGGTTGCCGACAGCGACATTAAGTTCCTGCCGATCTACGTCGGTGTCCCCGGCGAAGATAAGAATGGCCTGTGCATTGGAACGGAGAACTATCTCTGTATCAATAAGAACGTCAGCGCCGAGCAGCAGAAGCTCGCCGATGAGTTCCTCACCTGGCTCTTCTCCAGCCCCAGTGGAAAGGCGTTTGTTAAGAACGACCTGATGTTCATCACTCCGTTCAATACCTTTGCGGAGAATGAGCTACCCACCGACCCCTTGGCCAAGGACGTCATCAAGTGGATGAACAAAGACGGCATCACCAGCTTGAGCTGGGACTTCTCGGTCATTCCAAGCCGTGAGTGGAAGTCGATCTTTGGCGCACTGCTCGAAGACCATATTGCAGGACGCAAGAGCTGGGCACAGGTTGCTCGTGAAGGCGCAGCTGCATGGAAGAGTGAGTTCGATCTCGCGAACTAAGTTATAGTGGATATGACCGCCCGCCATCTCGGTGGGCGGTCACTGTACAATGGGGGTGTCATGAAAAAATCTATTCAACGGTATGCGGCTCTCTTCGTGCTGCCCGCCCTTATCTGCTTTACCATCGCCTTTTTGATCCCGATGGTGATGGGGGTGGTCCTCTCCTTCTTCCGGTTTACCACCGTCGTGGATGCAAAATTCATCGGGGTAGAAAACTACCGGTTGATTATGATCGATAAGCACTTTACCAATGCACTCTGGTTCAACGTGCGCTTTACCATCGTCAGCATGATCACGATCAACATCGGTGCCTTCGCCCTTGCTTCTTTGTTGACCCGTAAGCTGCGTGGGACCAACGTATTTCGTACGATCTTCTTCATGCCGAACCTCATCGGAGGTATCGTCCTCGGTTGGATCTGGAACCTCATTATCAATGGAATTTTGCTCTCCCGTGGGGTGACGATTATCAGTGACCCCAAGTATGGGTTTTGGGGCTTGGTGGTCCTGATGAACTGGCAGAATATCGGATACATGATGGTCATCTATATCGCAGCGATTCAAAACATCCCCACCGAGCTGATCGAAGCGGCTCGAATCGATGGGGCAAACAGGAGAGTGATGCTCAAGAGCGTAACCCTGCCTGCTATCGCCCCTGCGCTGACAATTTGTACTTTCCTCACCCTCACCAGTGGCTTTAAACTCTTCGACCAGAACCTCGCCTTAACCGCAGGGGATCCTGGCAAACAGACTGAGATGCTCGCGCTAAATATCTTCAACACCTTCTACGGACGCAGCGGCTTTGAAGGGGTAGGTCAGGCCAAAGCGGTGCTCTTCACCATCCTAGTCGCTTTGATCGCATTGACACAGCTGGCAATCAGCCGCAGCTGGGAGGAGGAAGCATGATCGACCATAGACGCAGAAAACGGATTGCTAATACCATCATCTTTATCCTCTTAATCCTGCTCGCCCTGGTGTTTATCGCACCGATTTTGATCGTGCTGATGAACTCCTTTAAGAGCAAGTTCTTCATCTCCAGCGAACCCTTCACCTTTCCAAACGCCGACACCTTCACCGGCAGGGAGAACTACATCGAAGGGGCGAGAAAGATTAAATTCTTCAGTGCCTTCGGCTACTCGCTCTTTATCACCGTATTTTCGGTTATCGGTATCTCACTCGCTACTAGCATGCTCGGTTGGTATATCACCCGGGTGAAGACCCGTTTCACCACGATCCTCTACTACCTCTTGGTCTTCTCGATGATCGTGCCCTTCCAGATGGTGATGTTCACCATGAGCAAAACCGCCAATGTGCTCGGGTTGGATAACCCGGTAGGCATCCTGGTACTCTATGTAGGCTTTGGTGCGGGGTTAGGG
The DNA here is from genome assembly GCA_035647415.1 of Sphaerochaeta sp. GTDB lineage: Bacteria > Spirochaetota > Spirochaetia > Sphaerochaetales > Sphaerochaetaceae > Sphaerochaeta. The sequence goes on from DASRNL010000195.1 coordinate 6,819, forward strand.
ACCTTCATGTTCAGCGGCTTTATCAAGACGATCCCCTTCAGCCTCGAGGAGGCTGCGATGATCGACGGCGCTACTGCTCCGCAGACCTTCTTCCGCATCGTCTATCCGATGCTCAAGTCGACTGCGATCACCGTCGCAATTCTCAATGCGATGTGGGTCTGGAATGACTACCTCCTGCCGTACCTCACGATCGGCTTTGAGTATAAGACCATCCCAGTAGCGATCCAGTACCTCCGTGGAGCCTACGGTGCGGTGGATATGGGAGCGATGATGGCGATGCTGGTCCTTGCGATGATTCCGATCATCACCTTCTATTTGGTGATGCAGCAGCATATCATCAAGGGCGTAATCGCAGGGGCGGTAAAGGGCTAAGCGCTTGCCTTAGCCTTGTCCTGCCTCTAGGATAGGGTATGCTCTATCTCGGCACCTGTTCTTTCAACTATCCGAGTTGGGAGACCTTGGTCTACACTGACACAGACCCTGCTACCTTCCTTGCGCAGTACGCTACACAGTATGCGAGCGTGGAGATTGATCAGTGGTTTTGGTCGTTGGGCAAAAGCAGTGTGCGCCTTCCAGATAGCACAACGGTCGCTCTCTACGATGCAGCGACCCCCAAAGAGTTTCGCTTCACAGTCAAAGCACCCAACGCCCTCTCGTCCCCCTTTGCCTATCGGAGCAAAAAGGAGCGCAACCGGTGGTTTTTGGATGTGGAGCTCTACTACCGTTTCTTAGATCAGCTCGCTCCACTTTTTGATAAAATAGGTGCAATCATCCTGCAGTTCCCCTATCTAAACAGAGAGGCTTTTTCTGAACGTGCCCACTTTGCCGATGCGCTCACAGACTTTGTGCAACGGACCCCTGACACCATCTCGCTTGCCATTGAAATTCGCAACCCGCAGTGGCTCGATGATTCTTGGTTTGCGCTTCTGGACGAATATAGTGTAGCTCCGACCTTGCTCTCAGGGTACTGGATGGATGGTTTTCTGCAGTCGGTGCAAAGCGCATTGACCTACCCCTCTGACTTGCTCATTATCCGCCTCCACGGAAGCGATCGTGGTGCTATTGAAGCGCTCACCGGTGAGGTGTGGAACAGAAGAGTGCAACCTCAGGTGCAGGAGCTTACAGCGCTTGCTGCCCTCCTAAAAGGGCAGCAAGAACGAGAGATCTATCTCAATGTGAACAATCACTACGAGGGAAGCGCACCTTTGACGATCGCCTTCTTAGAGAAGCTCCTCTGAAGGAGGAAATTCCTTTTTACGTCGCTGGCGTACACTCTCGGTGAGCAGGTACTCAATCTGGCCGTTGATTGAACGAAACTCATCGTCCGCCCATCGAGCGAGCTCCTCCCAGAGGGCTGGGGAGAGCCGCAGCAGTACCTGCTTGCGACCTGATTTCTTTTCACTCATCGAAACCTCAGTAGATGGTTCCAGAGTTTACCACAGGTTGGAC
>DASRNL010000196.1:0-2494 GCA_035647415.1 Sphaerochaeta sp.
CCCGTATGTAAACAATATTCCTCACCTCGGTAACCTCACCCAGGTGCTCTCCGCCGATGTGTTTGCCCGCTTCTGCCGCTCCAAAGGGTATGAGACCCTCTACATCTGTGGTACCGATGAGTATGGGACAGCCACCGAGACTCGAGCGTTACAGGAGGGGATCACCCCCCAGGAGCTCTGCGACCGCTTCTATAGTATCCACCGCGATATCTACCAGTGGTTCGGTATCGACTTCGATCACTTTGGCCGCACCAGCACACCGCTGCAGACCGAAATCGTTCAAGAGATCTTTCACAAGGTCGATGCTGCTGGGTATATCAATGAGCACGAGGTCGAGCAGCTCTACTGTCCGAGCTGTGAGCGCTACCTCGCCGATCGCTTCGTCGAAGGGACCTGCCCCAAGTGCGGCTATGAACAGGCACGCGGGGATCAGTGTGATAACTGCCAGAGCCTCCTCGATCCGATCGACCTGATAAATCCTCGCTGTGGGATCTGCGCAACAACGCCGGTGGCCCATAAGACCAAGCACCTCTATATCGACCTGCCCAAAGCCCTCCCGCTCTTAGAGGCGTGGATGGAGAAAGCGAGCGTCGATGGATTTTGGGCACACAACGCAGTACAGATGACCCGCTCGTGGATCCGCGATGGGCTCAAAGAGCGCGCCATCACCCGGGATCTGAAGTGGGGGATTCCCGTCCCCAAGGCCGGATATGAGGATAAGGTCTTCTACGTCTGGTTCGATGCGCCGATCGGCTATATCTCGATCACTGCCAACCATACCGATGATTGGAAGTCCTGGTGGAAGAACCCCTCAGAGGTGGAGCTCTTTCAGTTTATCGGCAAGGATAATATCCCCTTCCACACAGTGATCTTCCCCTCCTGTCTGCTGGCAACCGGGGAAGACTGGACGATGTTGCACCATATGAGCAGCACCGAGTACCTCAACTACGAGAGTGGAAAGTTCAGCAAGAGCCTTGGGGTCGGTATCTTTGGAAATGACGTACAGGAGACCGGTATCCCCGCCGATGTCTGGCGCTTTTACATCTTCCTCAACCGCCCTGAAAAGAGCGATGTGACCTTCAGCTGGAGTGACTTCCAGGAGCGGGTCAACGGGGAGTTGATCGGTAACCTCTCCAACCTCGTCAACCGCACCCTGACCTTCGCCAAGCGCTACTACCCAGACGGGGAGATCTTTGACGCTCCCTACGATGAAGAACTTCTGGCAGAGATCCGCCGGCGTGAAGAGAGAATCGATGCACACCTGGAGCGTGCTGAAGAACGCGATGCTCTGAGGCAGGTTCTCGCCCTCTCCTCGCTGGGGAACAAGAGTTTCCAGGATAACGAGCCGTGGAAGCTCCGTAGCAGCGACCCGGAGCGCACCAAAAGTCTTTTGCGGACTCTGGTGCTTCTGATCCGAGATCTGGGGATCCTTATCGAGCCCTTCATGCCGACCACCAGCGCAGAGATCCTCGGCTTTGTCGAAAGCCCTGAGAGCCGTTGGACGGATTTGGGATCCACCGAAGGCCCGAAGGCGATAGGGGAGGTGAAGCTCCTCTTTACCAAGTTAGAAGATGAGCAGATCGCAGAGTTGCGTGAGCGCTATAGCGGCACGCAGGCTGATCGGGCTCTAGATATGGAGAATGAGATGGAAGTAGAAACACAGACCCCTCCTTTGGCTGACCGCTTTGCAGAGCGTGTCGTGCTGAAGGTAGGGAAGATTACCGAGGTCGAGCGCCACCCCAACGGCGATCGACTCTATATCCTGCACCTGGATATGCAGGAGGAAGAGGAGCGGATTATCGTCAGCTCGATCGTCCCCTTCTATGAAGCAGATGAGCTCGATGGCCGCAATATCGTGGTGGTGAGCAACCTCAAGCCTGCCCGCTTCCGCGGGGTGAAGAGCAACGGGATGCTGCTGGCTGCCGGAGACCCGGATGCAGAGCCACACTCCACCTGCGAGGTGATCTTCGCCGATGAGTTTGCCCCAGGGACGGTCCTGCAGGTAGAGGGCTACCCTGAACCAGAGCTCGATCAACCCTACCTCAAGGCTGATCACTTCTTCGAGATGGAGATCAAGACCGAAGCGGGGACGGTAACCGTCGATGGGAAGCCCATCGGCCACGATGGCAAGCACCTCAGTGTTAAAACCTACCTCGATGGGGTGGTAAACTGAGTGAGATGAAGATCCAAGTCCGTGCGACAGCTCTCAGTGCGCTCAGCGGCCATCCGCAGCCGCTGCAGAGCGCTGCATGGGCAAAGATAAAAGGTGAGCACGGCTGGAGCGCTCATCCCTTTAGTATTAGTTTCGAAGCGAGAGAGTATCCTTTGTTGGTACTCTCTCGTCGTCTATTTGGTCCCTACCGCCTTGCCTACATCCCCCTCGGCCCTGATCCAAGCCTCGTTGCATCCCTTGAAGATATCCTCGTTGCCTTGAGAGAGCACCTCGACTCGAGAGTCTTTAGCATTCGTGTGGACCTGCCCTTTGGCAGCCCGT